>CALIZH010000122.1 GCA_938028585.1 uncultured Actinomyces sp.
ACTGATTCTTTTCTACAACTCCGAGCGCTTCTCGGTTAAAAGTGATCTTTTCAGGCACAGATATTTCTTCCTGTTGCGTAGAAGGGGATATCAGCATTTCCGCTGACATCCCCTTGACCTGCGAATTTACAACTACAACTTACGGTTTCAAGCATTGAGTTTGCTGAGAATCGTACGTACCAATCCTAAGTTCTAATCTCAGCATTCAACGATCTGTTCCCCGTAATCCCCTTTTGCAGGCAGAAAATCAGGGGGGTGTTGGATGCGGAATCCCCGCATCCAACACCCCCCTGATCAAATACGCGAACTACTAGGGCTACTCCCCCTGCCGACCCTGCTCTTGCTTTGTAAAGGAAGACCATGTCGAACTGCCAGCCTCATCAAGCGAATCCTTCAAGTAGGTGCGCTCCTTCAAGAACTCCCTCAAACGGCCTCGTTGGGCTTCATCCATCGTGTTGTACGAGGGAAGGTCACCATCTTTGTCTGCTTTAACGGGATCTGAGTGCGATGCCTCTTCCTTCAAGAATTCAGCGACCAGTTCCTTCTTCGACTTATCATCCGAATTTGGCCATTCATCACGGTCTGTGAAGGTAGTGACCAGCGTATCTGAGACCTTCTGGGTCGCAGCATACTTGTGATTAATCCTGTTTGAAAAGTCTTCGTCAGAAAAATCAGTGGGCAGAATAGAGTCAAGCACCTTATTCTTCCCCTCTTCAAACGCGGAGGAGGCTAAGGAATCCACAATCTTACCGCCTGGAAGCCCATCAAAAGAGACCGTGGAAGCGACGGCATCAATCCCTTGACGAATCAGATTATTTCTGTCGGCAATAGCCTTGTGCTCGGCAACCGACTGATCCGAAATCGCAGACTCAATATGCTGGAAGAGCCCACCCCACTTCTTCACTTGGCCACTAACACCATCACTCCAAGATGGGCCTGGCGTCGTATCATTAGGATTGATGTGATAGTCGGAAGCCATAGCTCGACTAAGGTCAGACTTATAACCCGCATAAGCGCCCGCTTCAATGGCGCTCAGCGCAGGGGGACGTCCGCCTTCAAAAGTATCATCAAACGGGTTATCAGGGGTATCCTTCCCCCCCAATTGTTTCGGATTATCGAAAGCAAGATCCGCAAACAGCCCGTCCTTGCCATAAAGCGCATCACGCAGCTTCGGCGAGAGGGTAAACCGCGCCTGATCGCCCCTTGAAGTCATGAGACCTTCGCCAACGGAATCACGTGCATTTCTTTCGACAGCTCCAGCGTCATCACCGTCCATCGCGGCCAAGCTCTCTGCCCAGTTTCCAAGGATCATGCCGGCGTGTGAACGAAGCATCGAATTCGCTGAACCAAAGCGACTCTGGGCTCCATCTTTCTTACCCTCGTCACCATCAAGACCATCTTGATATCCCGCAGTGAAGTTGCCGACGACACTCGCCTGTTGATTCGACGCCTTCTTCCAGTCGTCACCCAGAAGCCCCTTCTCAGCATCGCTCAATGGGTGGGTAGCGTCTTCGATCATCGTGCCAAATGCGTCGCCATGATCAATGAAGCCCTCATACCCGCTATCGCCATAATTGCGGCTTCCTGTCAGATAGCGGACCATAGGAATTTTCTCTGGCTTGTCTTTGCCATCATGGTCCCAGTCTCCATCCAACTCAAACGGCGTATCTTGAGTCAA
>CALIZH010000123.1 GCA_938028585.1 uncultured Actinomyces sp.
TCCAATTCCTTGCCGAGGCCTTGATCCTCTCCTTCCTCGGAGGGTGCGTTGGGTGCGTCATTGGAGCACTTGTCACCTGGGGGATGTGTATCGCATACGGGTGGCCCGTCACCATCGCCTGGTATGTCATTGCCGCAGGTTTAGGTGCTCCCTTGGCGATTGGAGCAGTTGCGGGACTTTATCCTGCCCTGCGTGCGGCTCACACACCGCCAACCGCTGCTCTGGCCTCGCAATAAGAAGAACCCGGTGCATCGCTTCTCCTCAAGCGATGCACCGGGTAGAGCCGTTAATTCATTGGTGATTCAATGCGCTGGGCACGTCTATTGCGTGTTTAGTCCAGTTTCTTATTCGCTTTGAACAGGGCCCCCGTAGATGCTGTCAATCACCTCTGCATAGCGCTGAAGAACTGCCTTGCGTTTGACCTTGAGAGAAGGGGTGAGCAGTCCATTCGCCTCGGTGAAATCACTTGTGAGGACGTGGATCTTTCGAATCGATTCTGCGCGTGAAACATGTTGATTCGCACGCTCAACGGCACGTTCCAGAGCTGAAAGCACCTCGATATTCGTGGCAGCCTCGCTGATTGACATGGGAGGCAATCCGTGGTTTTTGAGCCACAATTGAAGCATTTCTGGATCGAGCGTGATGAGTGCCGAAATGAAGGGACGCTTATCGCCTACGACAATCACCTGTGAGATCAAAGGATGCCCACGCAAGGGGTCTTCCAGTGACGCTGGTGCGACGTTCTTCCCACCAGCAGTGACAATAATGTCTTTAGCGCGACCCGTAATTCGGACGTAGCCATCGCGGTCAAGCGAACCTAAATCACCGCTCTTAAACCAACCGTCCTCGGTAAAGGCCTCGGCAGTGGCCTCGGGATTATTGTGGTAGCCGCGGAAAACCGATGGCCCCTTAATAAGGATTTCTCCTTCTTCGGAGATGCGTACCGAAAGGGGAGGAAGCGCTGGCCCAACGGTGCCAATCTTTGACAAGCGAGGTGTATTCACGGAAAGAGGGCCCACAGTTTCTGTAAGGCCGTAGCCTTCCAAGACGGGAAGTCCGAGTCCGGTATAGAAATGGGCAAGTCTTTGCGATAGGGGAGCGCCACCGGAGATGATGTAGTGAGCGTTGCCGCCGACAAGCTGCAGAATCTTTGAATAAACCAAGCGAGTAGCAGCAGCGTGCTGCATCTTCAGGCGGCGTGAGGGACCTTCGGGAGTTTCAAGTGCCTGCGAGTATTCGACAGCGACGTTTGCAGCCCAGCGGAAGATCTTTTGTTTTCCGCCGCGACCAGCCTTCGCATCGGCAGAGTTATAAATCTTTTCAAGGACACGAGGAACAACAAGCAGATACGAAGGTTTGAAAGTTGCCAGGTCTGAGAGCAGATTCTTGATATTAGGGGTGTGGCCAAGGATTCCTTCGCCACTGAGCTGGAATACCTGGAGGAAACGCGCGAAAACATGGGCGAGGGGAAGGAAAAGGAGCAAACGTGAATCTTGCCCCATGGCGATTTCAGGCATCCATGCGTGGGAGTTGAGCGCGAGCTCAGTGAAATTGCCGTGGGTGATTTCAGTGCCCTTCGGGCGTCCCGTTGTCCCCGATGTGTAAACAATCGTTGCCAGGGTATCGGTAGTCAGTGCTTGAGTTCGGGCTGCAACAGATGCGCGTGGAACTGTGATACCCGCATCTCGGATAGTCTGCATTGCTTCCGCGTCAAGGGAGAGCACGGTGATGTCATCTTTACCAAGACGGTGACACGCATCCAGTGCCAGTTCGCGCTGAGTGACTGTCTCCGTTACTACGGCACGGACGTCTGCATCTTTGATGATGTACTCAATCTGCTCGCCCGAGGATGTTTCATAAATTGGAACGGGGAGTAACCCCGCGGTCCATGCGGCAAAGTCTAGGAGCGTCCACTCGTAGCGTGTTCGTGACATGATCGCGATTGCATCACCATAGTTAAGCCCCAGACCGATGAGTCCAGCTGCGGTGGTCTGGACGTCTTCGTAGAACTCTGCTGCAGTCATGTTCTGCCACGTCGACCCCATTTCGAGCTTGCGTGCAATCAGCGGGCGTCGGGGTGCACGCTGGACGCGCTTGGCCAGAAGGTGGGGGATTGTCGTGTGCTCATCAATACGAACCAAGACGGGCGCATGCCATTCCAAAGCGTGGGTTTCACCGTCGATAACGTCTTCGTTACCTGGGGCGGGCTCTGCGGGTAAAACGCTGGTGTTCTCGGCTGGAAGTTCCGTGTGTGCGGGTGTTTCAGACATGCCTTCAGTCTACGTGTCCAGAAGCGTGAGAATGGTGTTCTTTCCAACGAGATCCCCATGATGTCTTCTGCCCTGCTGCGATGGCGCGCTTTTGTTGCGTAGCAATTTCCTTCACGAGGCTCTGCTGAGTGATCCATCCCAAGAGGTGAGGAGTGGTGGGATCCTCGTCCACGACCGCGAGCGCCCACGGATTATCGTTTTCGCTCATTCGAGAAAGGACCAGAGAGGGGCGGGCTGATTGAGGTAATGAAGAAGATGTGTCTAGAGCAAGAGAAGAGATTTGTGTGTGTGGCGGAAGCCCTCGTGAAAGGAAAGAACCAAGTTCATTTACAGTGAGCATCCCCAAGTAACGGGGCTGATCGCGATAGCGGTCTGTCGCGGCGATGACAGGAAGAGACGGGGCAGAGGCTGCTTGGAAATACTCCTGCGCCTGTAGAAGCGTCATGTCATCAGTTAATACTCGGTTTGGCTTTGTCATGAGTTGACGCGCGCTTCGGCGGCCAAGCAGGGTGTCGTCGACGGGTTCGTGGAGGACGTCACCTCGGCGGCGAAGCTTCTCTGTGTAGATCGTTGAACGGGTGAAAAGCCTCGAGGTGAAGGTGGCGATGATGACAGCCAGCATCATTGGTAAAACCAAAGAGTATTGACCTGTCATCTCGACGATGATGAGAACCGCAGTCATTGGTGCGCGTGCTGCTCCAGCAAAAGCTGCTCCCATTCCGATGACGCCAAAGATCGCGCTTTGAGAAACTGCCCAAGGGGAAACCAGTTGACCGAAGATCATCCCCGTCATTGCCCCCATAAAGAGTGTTGGGGCAAAAACTCCTCCTGATCCGCCGATACCGATGGTGTAGGAGGTATAGAGAATTCTTCCGACTAATAGAAGAGCGAGGAAAGGTATCGAGTAAGAGCCAAAAATCGCGGAAATTTCGATGGGGTAGCCCGAACCGTACATGTAGGGGAAAGCGATGAGTGCACCTCCCAGAGCGATGCTCAAGACCCCTGCGCGGCACCAGTTGGGGAGGGGAATATGCGACCAGAGAGCATCAATCCAGTCCTCGCTGAGATAAAGGAACTTTGAGAAAGCGAGTCCGACAAGTCCCGCGATGACACCGAGGATGGCGACCCACCCGATATCGGGAAGTGACTGCAAGGGGAAAGTCTCACCTAAATCAATGAGGGGATGATCACCAACGGCGGCCCGCGTGACCAATGAGGCAAGGACAGAGGAAACGACAACGTAGCCAAAGGCCTCGGCAGTGAATTGGGTGAGGATCACTTCCAATGCAAAGAATGCGCCGGCTAGGGGAGCATGGAAAGTCGCTGCGATTCCGGCCCCGCTGCCGCAGGCTGCTAAAAGGATCACTCGTTCCTTGGGAAGATGCAGGAGTGAGGCAAAAGATGATCCCAAAGATGCGCCGATCTGGACGATTGGGCCCTCTCGCCCTGCAGAACCGCCGCCTCCGATGGTCAGGGCAGAAGCGAGTAGTTTGACGACTGCGACTTTTGCGGGGATGTAGCCTCCTTTTTGCTGGACGGCCAGCATGACCTCGGGAATCCCGTGTCCCTTTGCAGAAGGGGCAAAACGCGAGATGAGCGGTCCGTAAATGAAAGCCGAGATTACGGGAGCAATCAGGAGGAATATCCAAGCCGGAATGCCAAGGCGTCCGTGTGCCTGGCCGATGTGCTGCGTGTAGTCCCAGTAACCGGTACTGACCCAGGTCCACGCGCCAATCATGAGATTGAAAAGGACTGCTGCCGATCCGGCAATTGTGCCAACAATTGCTGCGGCAATAGCGAGCGCGCTTCTATGCGCGGTGCACATGCGGCCGATGTGCGAAGCAAAAGTGTCTGAGGCTGAAGTCTGAGGATCGCTCACCTAGACATAGTAGGTCTGCTCACCTGCAGCTGAGTGGGACTTGGGTGTTTGTGAATCGCTAAAAGAATACCTGTGATGGAGATCATAGGGAGAAATGCTGGATTCCTGTCGTACTTGGGACTGCTGACACCGCGAATTAGTCCTTCGAGGCAATAGGCTTGAGGAGTAACGATCATCAGGTCGTTGCGGCGAAGGATTGCCGCACGAAATAACTGAAGGAGTGCCCACAATGGCAGAACCTCGTATTGTCACCGTCACCGGTGCAGCCGGAAACATCGGTTACGCCCTTCTTTTCCGCATCGCTTCGGGAGCCGTGTTCGGCCCGGATACTCCCGTTAAGCTCAACCTGCTGGAGATCCCCCAGGGCGTGAAGGCCGCTGAGGGCACCGCAATGGAGCTTGATGACTGTGCATTCCCGCTGCTCGCAGGTGTGGATATCTACGATGATCCCAAGGCTGCATTCCAGGGCACTAACGCTGCCTTCCTGGTGGGCGCAATGCCTCGCCGTGCTGGCATGGAGCGCGCTGACCTCCTCGAGGCCAACGCCGGTATCTTCGGCCCTCAGGGCAAGGCCATCAATGACGGCGCTGCTGAAGACGTGCGCGTTCTGGTTGTTGGCAACCCCGCAAACACCAACGCAACCATCGCAGCTCACGCAGCCGGTGACGTTCCCGCATCGCGCTTCACCGCAATGATGCGTCTGGATCACAACCGTGCAATCTCGCAGCTGGCACACAAGACCGGTGCAGCTGTTGCCGACGTGAAGAACTTGGTCGTGTGGGGCAACCACTCCGCAGATCAGTACCCCGACGTCTCCTACGCAACTGTTGCAGGCAAGGCAGCAACCGAGCTTGTTGACGAGGCGTGGCTTGCAGATTACTTCCGCCCGACCGTTGCCAAGCGCGGCGCGGCGATCATTGAGGCACGCGGTGCATCCTCTGCTGCATCTGCCGCAAATGCCGCAATCGATCACATGCACGATTGGGTACTGGGAACCCCCGCCGGAGAGTTCACCACCGCTGCAATCATGTCCGATGGCCAGCACTACGGTGTTCCCGCAGGCCTGTGCTTCGGCTTCCCCGTCACCTCTGATGGTGGCGAGTGGAAGGTTGTCGAGGGCCTCGAGGTTTCTGAGGCAACTCGCGCTGGCATCGATCACAACATTGCTGCTCTCCAGGACGAATACAACACCGTCAAGGAGCTCGGCTTCATTAAGTGAATCTCGCCGAAACGTACGGTTTGATCAAGAGTCGGTTCGCCTGATTTTCTTGGTCTAACGGCTTGAGG
>CALIZH010000124.1 GCA_938028585.1 uncultured Actinomyces sp.
GGCTAAGGGCAACTACGCGGTAATGGAAAGAGATAGTCTCAAACTTGAGATGTGATCTATGGCCTGCGTGAATCCTCGCTATGATGGATCTAATAACCGAGGGCAGACCCAATTGGATCTGCCCTCTGATTTATGTGACGCTCGAGGTCACTTACCAAGCTTGTCCTTGATGTCTGCGACGACGCCCTCGGCCTTTTCCTTTGCCTCTTCAGCCTTTTCCTTCGCTGCCTCTACGGCGTCTCCGGCCTTGTCCTTCGCAGCTTCGAAACCTTCTTCGGCCTGCTTCTTGATGTTTTCCAGATCCACAGCGGGCTCCTTCAATAGTGGTGTTTCCAGTGATTACTGGAACGTTCTCTCAGCCTAGGGTACGGCGGTGTCCTTGTCGATAGATTCAATCTTTAAAGGAGACGCGGGTGACATATCGCGCATATTCTCCTCACTCGCTAGGAACACCATCGATAAAGAAGGGGGAGTCGATGCACTCGTGTGCAAAGTGGTGTGTTTCTTCTCTTTCGTTCCCCCCAAGTGCGGGCGGTCCGTCGAGAATGAGGATCGCGAGGCCGTGGATGTAGGCCCAAAGCGTTGCTTCTGCGCGTGGATCCTCGCTCCCGTAGGCAATTTTTGCGAGGCCGTGGAGCTGGGAACGCGCTGCCTTGCTGGCCTGGACAAGCTCGGGGTGTGAGTTGGGATCGTACATGTCAGAGCGGAACATGATGCGAAAAACCCCTGGGTTTTTAAGTGCGAAAGTCAGATATGCGTGTCCAGCTGCGCGTGTCGTCTCCTGCGGAGTTGCGCCGGCGCTGGCACGAAGTGCTTCGCTGAGCGATTTTTCCAAGGCGAGGAATCCCTCTGTGATCAGCGCTGCAAGAATCCCTTCTCGGCTTTTGAAGTGGTGGTAGGGAGCCTGGTGTGTGCATCCGGCTCGCCTCGAGACCTCTCGCATGGATAGGGAAGCGGGTCCTCCTTCGTTGAGGAGTTCTCCGCTGATAGTGAGGATCGTTTCGCGTAGGCCGGGGGCTTCGCTTGAGCGTGTCATGGCATCAGTATAGGGGAAACAGACCGTCACCACTTGACAGTGTCTAGGAGTGCATGATTCTATTACTAGACACTGTCAAGTAGTAGGGGTGTGTATGTACGACGCAATTGTCATCGGTTCAGGAATCGGTTCACTGACAACCGCAGGATTACTCGCAGGAGTAGCGAAAAAGCGGGTACTCGTCCTCGAAAAACACTCCACACCAGGGGGACTCACCCACGCATTTCGACGCCAAGGCGCAAGCTGGGACGTGGGATTGCACTACGTCGGCGACATGGCCCCCGGGACTCGGCCTCGTCAAATTATTGATTACCTCACGGGTGGGAAGCTTTCCTGGATGCAGATGCCCGATAGCTACGATCGCTTTTGTCTCCCAAAGCTCGGGGTGAATCTTGATGTCCCTTCGGATGCCGGTGTCTATCGCCAGCGACTCGAGGCACTCTTTCCGAATGAGAAACGAGCGCTGAGGCGCTATTTCAAAGACGTCGCGCGGGCATACTCGTGGATGACGCTCAACTATGTGCGCCAGGTTGTCCCGCAGCAGGTTGCCCCTCTTGTCGCCTTGGCGCAGAAGATGCACACCTTGCTCGCATGTGAGACGACCGCGCACTACATGAAGCGCCGCTTTCATAATCCCGCGTTGAGAACACTCCTGACGACGCACTGGGGAGACTACGGAGTCGAACCCGAGCGCAGTGCTTTTGTCGCCCACGCAATGATCGTCGGCCACTACATGAATGGAGCGTGGTTTCCCCAGGGAGGAAGCGGGCAAATCTCGCGAATGGTCGAAGAAAAGATCCGATCAAATGGGGGAGAAATCCGCGTCTCTCAAAGCGTCGAGGAAATTCTTGTTCAAAACGGTCGGGCGGTTGGAGTCCGCATCACAGACACTTCCGGTACGCATCCAGCGACCTATGAAGAACGCGCACCGATCATCGTTTCAGGAGTCGGGGCTAGCGAAACGTATAACCGTCTACTTCCAACGCAGGGAAGCATTGGAAAACTTACGGAAGAGATACGCAAAACGATCGCGCGCATGGGAGACGGAGGGACAGCGGTCATTGTCTACCTCACCCTTGACCACTATCCCGAAGGGATTGACGGCTCCAACATCTGGATCAATGAGGGTGATGGCTCGCAGACTCCCGCGGAGTTAACCACTTCCCTGCTCAACGGCACCCCACAAACGGCATTCGTTTCCTTCCCGGGGCTCAAAGCAGGTGACCAGCACGCCACCGCAGAAGTTGTCTCCTTCGTTGAAGCCGGTGCTTTTCGTAAGTGGGAGGACACAATGAAAGGAGACCGAGGAAGTGACTACGACTTGCTCAAATCAACAATGGCTAGGGGATTGATCGCACTCGTTGACCGCACTCTCCCGGGCTTTGCGCACTCTGTTCGTTACGAAGAAGTAGCAACGCCTCTGAGTATTGAGCACTACACCTCTCATTCAAAGGGATGCTTCTACGGCCTTCCTCTAACCCCGCAACGACTTAATGCGGGGCTGACCACACCAGAAACGCCGATCCAAGGGCTCTTCCTAACAGGACAAGACGCGGGATTTCCCGGAATTGTTGGGGCCACAATGGCGGGGTGGACAAGCGCATGTCGAATCCTCGGGCCAAAGGGATATCTGCAGATCAATCAGAGCCTGAGCAGCGCCCCCGAGAGTGCATGTGAAACCTCAGATCCAGAACCAACACAGGACCCATCCCACAGCGCACCACGCCTGCGAGCTCAGGTCGTCCATGCGGACTGGCTAAGCCCCCATATCCGAAACCTTGTCCTGAAGCTCCCTCGTTCGCAGGAGTGGACACCCGGTCAGTACGCACTCATTCGAGTTGCTCCCTTTGAGTGGCGGCCATATTCCTTGGCAAGCGCGTCTGGAGAAACTGCCCGTTTCCTCATCGATGTGAGAACCAAGGGGAAGGGAGCAGCATTCGCGGACAGCCTGGAGCCTGGAGACAAGGTTGAACTCCAACTCCCATTGGGTAACTTCGAAATTCACAGCGAAGATGCCGAAAACGACGAGGCTCCCAGCCGCCGCAGGATTTTCATTGCAACGGGAAGTGGGATTGCCCCATTTTGTGCTGCTTTTGAGGAGGGGATCCGTGCTGATGACCTGTTGCTCTTTGGATGCGCAAACACGGATGAGGATCTGACGCTACGACTCGAAACGCCGATCCCTCCCATCATCCGCTGCATAACACGCGAATCAAGCACTACCGCGTTCAAGGGCCGCGTCACGGACTATCTACGCATAACAGGTATTGATCAAAGCGCCGACTACTACGTGTGTGGGTCACCAGCCATGGTCGCCGATGTGCGTCGCGTGATCCGAAGCGGAGGGGGACGCGTCTACTGTGAATCCTTCTAAACGGGTGAATCTCTTATTCGCCCGCCGAGGCTAATTTCCAGTCCTCGAAAGAGAACTCGGGCGAGACAACGCAGGTGGCCAGCGCCGCTTGGCTTCGAGCAAAAGTTCGCTGCCACGAACCAGCGGGAACGAGGAATTGCACGGGGTTCGAAGGCTCAGAAGGTGAAAGATCTGCACCCTCAGCAGTCGGCGAACCTAAGATCACGATCTGCGGCTCGGAACTTGGAGCTTCGCCATCCCCGCCGAGGTGAATCTCCAAGGCTCCCGGCCCCGACCAGATCCACAGCTCGTCGGAGTGCACGAGGTGCCAGCGGGCCTCCTCGTCGCGGTCGAGGAGGAAGATGATCGCGGAGG
>CALIZH010000125.1 GCA_938028585.1 uncultured Actinomyces sp.
TCCTGTGGGTCAGCGGTGATGATGCGGCGGCCGGTAACGGCAACCATCTCGGGCGAGACCATTACTGCTCTTCCGGTAGCGCGTCTGACCCAGCCCAGGCTCCATTCCGTTGCGTCTTTCGGTGTCGGGAGCTTGGACCATGCCGAGTCCACAGATGGCTTGGATCTGATTCTGTCGATGGTTGGGGCGACGACTTTATGAGTCAACGCGTTGACAGGGAACGCTAATGCCCTCAGTTCTTCGCCCTCGTCCAGGTACCAGCGCAGGATTTGGGTGTAGGGAGACACATCGTAGTCGTCGGGTGCACAGGTGACATCCAGGCTGGGAATAGGTTTTTCTTGGATTCCCAGCTGCTGTACGAGGGGATTCAGTGTGCCGATAATCTCTTGTGCCATTTGTTGGGATAGGTGGGACTGCTTTCGCTTACCGGAGGCCGGTACGGTCCAACCGCCGGGAAGCTCCGCGATGATGCGAAGCTCGCGCATGAGGCCGTGCAAAAGAGCGCGTTGAACCTGCAGGTCCTCGATAACTTCCTGGCGGATCTGAAGTGGTTCGGCGTGGGGGTGTTCGCCTTGTGCCTGGGCCCGTGCGATGCGCAGCTCAGTTAGGTGTGCCCATGCCCGGAGCGTTTCAAACGCAGCACAAGAATCGTTCACAATGCGAGCCTTGTTCGTCTGGATGTAGTCCCTTTGCGTGTGTGAGTCGTCATGAGCTTTCTCGAGGGCTTCCTGGTGGTTCGCAACCTGCTTCTTGTAGAAGTGACGGTGAGATTGAATTCTAGATACAAGTCCGGAGATGATCGACCAGTCGGTCTCCGACACGTAGTCATGGCTAGAGCTAGCCCGATAGATCTCATCGATGGTCTGACAGTCGCCCTGGTAATCAGCATTCCTCGAGTCGGTCAGCACCTGAAGCGTTTGCAGAGAGGTCTGCTGGACTGTGCTCACCTGCTTGGAAATGTTGTTGAGCTGCATCTGCACGGCCACCATCGCGACCGCCGGGCCGATGGCTGCGATGGCGCCCGCGATCTGGGGAGCTGACATGGGAATGAGGCGTGCTTGGCGAGTGATTTGCCCACCAGTATTTCTGACGGCACCGATCAATCGACCGTCAGTGGTCTTCGTGAGTGCGTTGCCTGCGGCTAGTTGTGCCTTGGTGACGGCATCCAGCTTGTAGAGGCCGGACATATGCTGGATGGCGTTGGCCGCCGAGGCTGCGCCTCCGCTCAGTGAGGCTCCCTCGCCGATTGACGCGATGAGATCGTTGAGCGCACGATCACCTACCAGCGAGCCGTCAATCCTTTCGAGGCCTACGGTGTTGGGGCCAACGACGAGGGCGTAATCGTCTTCGAGGGGGACGATGATGGTGTCATCCTCATTGGGATCCCATTGCGCAACGTCCTGCGTCGTGTCACTCATATCTGCGCTCCAGGTCTGACTGGAGGCTCCACCAATGGGTCCCAGTCACATGGTGATGAAGTAACCATCATGCTAGCACGAGGGCTGTTGCTCCCCGTGGGTTTGTTTGACGCATACGTCGCGAGCCTGCGGCTACAGGTGATTGATCTTGGGCGTGGGTCAAGTCCTGTGGAGTGGTGTAATCGTTTTGTGTCCTTCGGGGTGGGTTATGC
>CALIZH010000126.1 GCA_938028585.1 uncultured Actinomyces sp.
AAACCGATGACGGTAATTCCGATGCCGATAAGCGAAAGGATTGGGATCAGCCACTCGGGCTCAAGAGTGTCAACCTTGTCGCTAGCTAGGACGTTGTCTTTGCTACCGTCATACCAGTAGATGGTTGGTTTCTGCGCCATGGCATTGATGACAAGTGCTGCATTGCCATCACTATCAATCCATTGATTTGATGCGATATCCCCATCGGCGATGATCGCGCGGAAACGATCGCCCTCATTCTTTTCAAGGTAGGCGTAGGCGTCATCTACGGGGAAACACTTGGTCCATCCAGCTTCGGTGGTGGTAACAAGCTGCCCACTGTTATTGGTCAGAGTTTGAGCTTTTTGCGCAGGCTCAGAAGCGCATTCTGCAGAGAGGATTTTCGTCGATTTTGTCGTCTTTGAAGTCGTCACTTCGACGGAGGGAGTATCAAGATCCGAGCCGTAGTGAGACAGAAGATAGACCACTCGATGAAGTTTCTCGTCGATTGCTTTCGCGGTGGCGTCAGGCAAATATCCAGGATAGGTAATAACAGCGGTCGAATCAGGTGTTGAGCGTGCAATGAGTTCGCGTGCGGAGCGGACTTTCACGACCTTAACACCGTGGTGACGCAGCGTTTGGACAAGAGCTTGAGCGCCATAACTCCCAGGGTTATTCGGCGATAGAGTCTCGCTGTCTTTTTCGTAGCGGGGGACCAACGTGGTTGCGATGACAAACAACAGTCCCAAAAAGATGATGATGACAAGCGGGCGCATTCGCGTCCAACGCTGACGAACAGTTGGCGAAACGACAGTGCTTTGAGTTGCTTTCATGCGTGCACTGCCTGCTTCTTGTTCTGCGAATAGGCAGCAATGAGCTGGTCCATCCCCGCGCAGTCTTCTGCGCTTGCGTGGCCTTCACCGTAACGTACCGAGGCGAAGACGGAAGTTGCAGAGATAATGGGGGCAGTGAGGAAGGGAAAAGCGTTTTGAGCTGCTCGGCCGGCTTCATCCGCTGTAAGGCCGGGAGTATCTCGAAGAATGCCGTCGCGCGCTAGATAGAGCACAAAAAGTCGGTAGGACCAGATCAACGTAGCATCGAGATCTCCGCTTGCGCGAGCCTCGTCAATCCGCTTCATGACATCGCGCAGCGAAAGCGTGGAATCGGAGTCAAACACAGCAGTTCGTCGCATGCGGCGGCGCAGGCGGATCGGGTGGGTGATGACGATGATTGCGATGATCGCGAGTATCACGAATAAGAGGAAGATAAAGAAACCTTCAATGGGGAAACCGACAGGCGCAGCCTTACTTGCGCCGCTCACGAGGTGCTGAATAAGCCAGTTGAAGAAGCGTGATAATGCGGAAGGCGGGGTGGGCAGATAGTCGGGACGCGAAAGCTCCGCTGACACCCATGCGCGAGCTTCCTCGTCGTCGGGTGTCAGCGGAGCTTCACAGAAAAACATCAGGCGCGAGAAGCTTCCTGAGCAATCATGGGAGCAAGGTTCTCCTTGCGCATGCGCTCATCCAGGTACATCAGAGTGTAGAAGGATGACTGAACCGGGATCACAACTGCCGACAGCAGTGCGCTCAAGAAGGCCGAGAACGCGACGAGCATGCCAACCGAGTCAGCGGCATTACCGCCAACGCCCAGAATTGCACCGACGATGCCGCCCAGAACTGCGGAGATCAAACCGGTGACGATACCGATGAGCCAGATGCGGCCCAGGATTCGCCAGAAGGAACCCTTTGACAGTGACCAGGAACGCTTGAGGGCATCGACCGGTCCGAGTCCTTCAAGGACGACGGCGCTTGAAGTGAATGCGAACTTCACGGTCAAGAAACAGGCGATCGCGATCAGAGCAACGATCATGAGGAAGATGATCGCAAAGGCTCCACCAATGCCTGCACTCGCAGAATCGTAGCTACGAGCCGAAGCTGCGTTAACAACCACAAGGAAGAAGGGGATCATGAAGACCAGCAGGACTACCACGATCGCCACGAATTCAATGATGCCGATGAGGAGGGTTGCCAGAAGAACCGGGACGAAGCGCGGCGAGAAACGGTGCCATGCGTCCGCGGGAGAAGACTTACGTCCGAGGACTGCATCCCACACCGTCAGTGCAAGCATGCCCGAGAGGAATGCAGTTGCGAGCAGGGTAAGCCCGCTTGTTACGAAGGAACCCATGCTGTTGCCCAGCGAGTAGACCAAATCGTTGGCATCTCCGGAGGACAGTGCGCGCGTCAGTGACGACGTCGAAGAGGAAGCGAAGAAGGCCTGAACAAGACCGACGACCGCCATAATCGCAAAGGCGAAACCAAACATGGTTTGCGGGTTGACGCGAACCGCTTGGAAGGCGCCATTGAAGAGCTCGCCAACAGTTAGTGGACGGAGCGGGATAATTCCGGGCTGCGCAACGGTCCATGCGGTGCCGCCCTGAGTCTGGGTGCCCTGCCATGCGGCATCGGGCTGAGGCGCCGCGCCCCACTGCTGCTGGGGCTGTGCGGGCTGCTCAGGTGCACCCCAAGGCTGCTGAGCCTGCTGGGGCTGTGCGGGCTGCTCGGGTGCGCCCCAAGGCTGCTGAGCCTGAGGAGTCTGAGGAACTTGAGGTGTTGAGGGAACAGAACCCTGGGAGGGATTCTGAGAAGAAGATGACTGGGGTGCCCACGGATCATTCGTGGGTGCGCCCTGAGGATCAGACATTATTACTCCTATATAGGTGACACGTGTCTTCCTGAATATTGTGCCATGCATTCAACTAATCAGAAAGAACTGAGGAAGTAGTCAGCGAGTCTTCAGCGTTTCTTATGTTGATAAAATTCGCCGCGTCTTTTCGACACACCTGTCAGTTTCGTGACACAATCGTTACATGAGTTCACGGATCCTGGTCGTTGACGACGATGTCGCGCTTTCCGAAATGATCGGAATCATGCTTCATGCTGAAGGTTTCGAGGTCGCTGATTGCGCAGATGGAGCGCAAGCCCTTGATGTTTTCCATGAAGTTTCACCGGATCTTGTCCTTCTGGACCTCATGCTTCCAAACGTTGATGGGATTGAAATCTGCCGCCAGATTCGTAGGGAATCTGATGTCCCCATTGTGATGCTGACTGCTCGGTCTGATACAACAGATGTCGTCGCAGGTCTTGAAGCCGGGGCGGATGACTACGTTCCTAAACCTTTCAAGCCCAAAGAACTTGTCGCGCGTGTTCGTGCACGACTGCGTGGCAGAGATGACAGTGGTGAAGAACTGGTTCGTCTTGGGGATCTTGTCATCGATGTTCAAGGTCATAGTGTGCATCGTGGCGGCCAAGAATTGCCTTTAACACCACTTGAATTCGACCTGCTCGTAACTCTTGCGCGTTCCCCGTGGAAGGTATTCTCCCGCGAAGAGTTGCTTGAGTCTGTGTGGGGTTACCGTCACGCTGCAGACACTCGCTTGGTGAATGTCCATGTCCAGCGTCTGCGTTCAAAAGTTGAGCGCGATCCGGATAATCCCGAGGTCGTTGTGACTGTCCGCGGAGTAGGCTACCGCGCCGGCAACGCCTCGTCATGATAGGCGGAGATGGGGGAGTGCTCTCGACGCCCCCTGTTCCTGAGTCTCATGTTGCGCCACTGGAGCGCATACTTCTTTTTCTTCAACGGCTCTTCCGACCTCTTCGACAGTGGCGTGGCTGGGAACGTATTTCTCAATGGGAAGCTCTCAGAGCAATTCGTAATTCCGCTTCTTTGCGAGCGGCTTCGTACCTTGCCGCGGTGTCGATGGTGCTCATTCTTGTCGCGGGAACAATTGTTGCTACTCAGCTGCGCAGTAGCGTTTTTGAATCTCGACGAACCGCAGTGCTTTCGGATGCGGCTTTGCGTTTTTCGACTGCGCAATCGGTTTTCGACCAGTCAACAGCCAGCACTCCCGATCAGATTCAAGAATCAACCCGGCAGCTTGCAACCTCCTTGCGTGTTTCTGCCTCGGGTACTGGGGCGGTTTCTGTTCTACTTCTACGCTCTGAATCTCAATCTCAATCGCTTCGGATTAATGAGATTGTTGACCCCACGGTCTTAGGCGTCATTAGTGAAGAGATGAAAAATGCTGTAGCGGGATCAACGGATCCTCAGTGGCAATCAGTTTCAATCCCTTCCGCGCGTGATGCGAATCAGCGAGTGCCTGCAATTCTTGTGGGGACTAACGTTCAGGTGCCGCGAGCCGGAACCCACCAGCTGTATATCGTTTATTCGCTTCAAGCAGACCAAGAACGCATTGACACCGTCATGGGAATCTTGATCTTCGCCGGGATTCCGTTCTTGCTGTTGATTCCGATCATCACCTTCATCTTGATCTATCACATCTTGGGACCGGTACGTCGTACTGCGACAGCGGCAGGAAAGCTTGCTGAAGGGAATCTTGATGTGCGAATTGACAGCAGTGATGCCCGCGGTAGTGATGAGATGGCAAATCTTGGGCGTGCCTTTAATAACATGGCTGAATCGCTCGAGAAGAAAATTGATGAATATGACGAGCTCTCTCGGCTCCAGCAGCGCTTCGTCTCTGATGTCTCTCATGAACTCCGTACGCCGCTGACGACCATTCGTATGGCGGAAGAAATGATCTGGGATCAACGTAAGAATTTTGATCCTGTGACCACTCGGAGTGCAGAACTGCTTCATGAACAGGTTGAGCGCTTCGATTCCATGCTGGCTGATCTCCTAGAGATCTCGCGTCACGATGCGCAATCTGTCGACCTCGCTGCGGAAAGCATTGATCTTCGCGGATTGGTCACGCGCGTTGTTAACGCAAACAGCGAGCTTGCGCAGCGCTTGGGAGTCGAGGTTATTGTCAATGCGCCGACGCATCATTGCACAGCAGAAATTGATGATCGACGTATTGAGCGTGTCATTCGCAATCTCTTGGTGAACGCTTATGAACACGCAGAATCTCGACCAGTTGTTGTGACCATTGCTTCGAATGAAACCGCTGTCGCGGTACGCGTACGTGACCATGGCGTCGGGATGGAACCAGCAACAGTTGAGCGCGTTTTTGACCGCTTTTACCGTGCGGATCCTGCGCGAACACGTACCACCGGAGGAACGGGTCTGGGGTTGGCCATTTCCTTGGAAGACGTTGTTCTTCACGGAGGAACATTAACGGCGTGGGGTGAGATTGGAGTCGGATCCTCTTTCATGATGACACTTCCCAAGAAAGTCGGGACAGCAATTTCAAGCGATCCCTTAGAACTGTGGGAAAAGGAGTGAAGATGAATCAGCGACTGTACCTTGCTGTAGTGGCTATTCTCAGCAGCCTTTCTCTGGCTGCCTGCACTTCTTTGCCGACTTCCTCCTCTCCTTCGCCTTTTGATGTCGATGCCCCCAATGCTCAGCCGGTTGATTTGGCAGCGGGTGGTCCTGTGGCTGATGCGGATCCGGAAAGTCTGCTCAGTAGTTTTCTCTTGGCCTGTGCCGCGGGAGCTTCTGACGACTACGCAACTGCGCGTCTTTTCTTAACCAGCTCCTCCGCGCAGACCTGGGACCCGCATAAGTTAGTGACGATTTATTCAACGGATTCAACCCCGAAGGTGTCTTACTCTTTTGACCCTTCGAAAACGGACACTCTGAATGCATCGATCACGGCGACCGGCGTGGGCTCTGTTGACCAAAATGGTGTCCTTTCACCAGCAGAAACCTCCTCGCTTGAAGCCCGCTTCCACTTGGTTCGTGAGAATGGCCAGTGGCGTATTGACGCGCCTGCGGATGGGGTCGTGGTTTCTCAGGCATCATTTACGGCATCGCACGAACTTGTTTCGCTGATGTTTCTTTCAGCGACCGGCGATTCTCTGATTGCTGATCCGCGCTGGTATCCCACGCGCCGAGTCGAAACCCATATGCTCGAGGGGCTGATCGCTGGACCGCAGTCACATCTCTCCGATGCCCTAGTGAATGCAATCCCTTCGGGCACCTCGATCTCCGCGGGTGGTATTGAGCTCTCCGACCACGTTGCCAAGGTGTCTTTGAATGGAACCCTTCCCAGCGATGACCGCGGGAAGCAGTTGATGGCGTGGGAGATTTCCCAAACCCTCCAGCGCTCGGGTCGCGTGAATTCTGTCGAAATTAATGTCGGGGGAGAGGTTCTTCCTTCCTCGGGGCTTCCTTCTCAGCCGTCCCTTGATCTTGATTCAGCGGTTGCTTTCAACTCGAATGGTTTGGTTCGAATTGACGGGCGTAGCGTTTCGACCCGGATTCTTCCCATTGCCCCTTCGCCATCTGCCTCGCTTCCAGCGGTGTCTCCAGTTTCTTCATCCTTGCTAGCTTGGCGTGAGGACGATCGTCTTATTTTGGTCGATTCCTCAACCAACGCGACGCGGGTAGTGGATGGGTCAGAAGGGCAGTATTCGCCTTCTATCGATCGTTTCGGATGGGTGTGGGACATTCCTCGGGGAGGGAACCTGAGGGCCTCGCGAATTGACGGGCAGAACTTGCCGATCGCCTCGGAAAATCAATCCCTGAACGGGGTGAGTGCGGTGCGAGTCTCTCCCGATGGTGCGCGTGCACTTTTGCTCCGCCAGGTTGGTGGCTCCACAAGTGCCTGGATCGCCGGAATTGAGCGCCGAGGCAGTGGTGAGCCCATCGCGCTCACTGACCCCGAACCCTTGGCTGGCTTGTCGACGGGTGTCGATGATGTGTCGTGGGCGGGGCGTTCTACGGTTGTTGCCGTGCGTCAAGGGGGGCTCCGCGCAGGCAATGATCAGGTTGATGAAGTTTCTTTGGTGACTGTGCCCGTCGGTGGTTTTCCCTCGGTTCTTGCTCTTCCCACTGGGACTCAGCGGCTGAGCGCAGGATCGTCTTCGGCGACAATGGTGATCCGCGGGAAAGACGGCAATTATCAGGTTCGTTCCGGGGCGCTATGGCAGTCTCTTGAAGGGAACCTTCGCGACGTGAACTTCCCTGGCTGAATCGTTTTCTCCACAGATTGCCTATGCGGTCTGCGTGTGCTTTCTTTTCGTGCTGATCTTCCTGTATGGGAGTTTTTCACGAGGCCGCGCGGGAGTTGGCCAGTTTATGTATCCCCAGTAGTTGCGCTGGCTGTGGCGCGTGGGATCAGACCTTGTGTGACCAATGTTTTGGGTTATCACGCTCCTTCGTGCCGACATGGGAAGTTATCGATTCGGGGTGGGCAGAATATCCGCTGTGGTCGCTGAGTGAATACTCCGGATCTATGCGGTCCATTATTTTGGCCGCAAAACACTCCGGGCGCGTCGATCTATCGCCTTTTCTTTTCGAATGCGGAAAAAGCATTGGCGATGCGCTGGGAAAGAGCGGGATGCTTGCGGTGGGTGAACCCCATACATGTTTGTGGATTGTGCCTGCACCATCCAGTTGGAAACGACGTTTCTTTGGCCATCCCATAACCTCGCATATTGCCCAGGGTGTGGCTCAAGGAATTCGTTTATCGACGCCGGTTCCGGTAGTGGTTCGTGATATCTGCAGGTTGGATCCCTGGGTCTCTTCACAGGCGGGAAAGAACTCAGAAAAGCGCAGAGAAGCTCGGCGCGGTCACATGTACGTATCAATGCCCATTCCTCAGGATGTGGGAGTTGTAGCAATCGACGATGTTGTCGCAACGGGGGGAACGATGAGCGAATTATTCCGTGTGTGCGGGCAGAACTGGGTGGCAGGGGCGTGTATCGCGCGGTCGCGACGATAGTGTTGCGCTATGATGCAGATCACCGTTATCTGCTATACTCGATGCATCTCTTCCAGTGATGGTTTTCCATCACATGCTGATCGGGGGTGGTAGTTCAAGACACTCCGGGGCAATGACGTCGCCGGGTTTTCGATCGCGACTGTGGTCGCATTTCATGATGTGGAGAGAAATATGGACATCACAGTAGCTGCACGTAATGCAGAGATTCATCCGAACTTCCGCGCATACATCGAGGAAAAGCTTGCGAAGGTTACGCAGTTTTATCCTCGTGCCCAACGGGTTGATGTTGAGTTAACCCACCAGAAGAATCCGCGACAGGCTGATACAGCAGAGCGGATTGAACTAACAGTCTTTGGCAAAGGCCCAATTATTCGAGCAGAGGCAGAATCTGCAGACCGCTACGCCGCGGTCGATATTGCTGCTGGAAAGCTATTTGAGCGCCTTCGTCGTATGCGTGATCGGGCGAAAGATCACCACCGCACGGAAGAAATTCTTGCTCCTGATTTAGATGTTCTTCCCGCAAGCGTTGGGGAAGAAGAGGAACTTGCTGAACAGGTTCCGGCATCTTTGAAGAGTGCGGGGGATCTGAAAGTCGGAGAAGCTCGCGAGGAGCAGCTGGGAGATAGTCCGATTATTGTCCGCCAGAAGGTTCATGAGACGGTTCCTATGAGCGTTGACGAGGCATTGAATCAG
The DNA here is from genome assembly GCA_938028585.1 of uncultured Actinomyces sp. Taxonomy (GTDB): domain Bacteria; phylum Actinomycetota; class Actinomycetes; order Actinomycetales; family Actinomycetaceae; genus Pauljensenia. The sequence goes on from CALIZH010000126.1 coordinate 8,360, forward strand.
ATGGAACTGGTGGGGCACCCCTTCTTCCTCTTTGTCGATGAAGAAACAATGCAGCCCTGCGTCGTCTACCATCGCCACGGCTGGACCTATGGTGTTCTGCGTCTGAATGCAACAGTTATCCAAACTGGCGAATAAAACGCGCACTTGAGGGGTGTGG
>CALIZH010000127.1 GCA_938028585.1 uncultured Actinomyces sp.
CAGTGGCAGTGGCACAAGCGCCACGGGCTTATTGACGAAAACGGGAAGATCATCCCCCCGACCCCTCACCAAACCAATTATTGCTCGTACACCCTTGGAGGTGAAACCGTGACCATCAAAACAAGCATGGAACTCCCCGACACGTGGAGGGCGTTATCTCTCCCGAATCCGAAAGCGATACTCACTCCACAGATTCCACCAATAGTTAACGCGACCTCCACGCACCCCCGTTCCCCGTTAGATGATGCTCTCTTTATTGCAGTCGGAATTCCGGAAAAGACAACAGGCTTCCGACCAAATTTCATCGTGACCATCGATTTAATGGGAGAAAGCCCGATACTCCTCGATGGAATTATTCCCGGCTGGATGACTATCGAACAGACAGGATTTTCGATCCCAAGTGATGACACACTGATGACTACTGGCCTTTACGTTGACGAAGGACTCTCCTACACAGCGATCCAGTGGACCTGGACTCAGGCAGTGAGTAACAAAACTGTCCGCCTCTATGCGACAGCAACCGCAACAACGACTTCAATTAATTCAATCGCTGATCAACTTCCCCGGATGCTCGAGACTTTGCAGGTGATTTCATGAATACAAAAGATCGCCCCACAATTTCAATTCCGACTTGCCTGACAGAAGCCTTTCGCACTGCGGCTCTCGAGTCAGGAAATGGCGAAAGGGTATGGTTAGAAGCTGAAAAAGCGGCTGGACAGCACGTTGAATCCGTTTTTTCTGCAGGCTGCCTGACCGAGGACGCGATGAATCTGTTTGCCCCTATCCAGAAGAGCACTCATCCGATCACTATTTATTCACTCTCACCTCATTACACACCCAACGTAATACGTCAACTCTGTATTTTTCAGGCCCCGGTTTCGACAACAGTTTTACGCTCCGTCGGAGAAGAAAGTCATATCTATCTGATCGATACAGAAGAAACCCCCCACGTTTTACTGGCAAACTCACCGATCTTCACTCGTGAGAACGATTTCGACGCTCCAAGATACATTCAGTCGCAGGCAGTTGACGCACTCAGTAGAGGTGATATCGAAGAAGCCAAAGGACTGCTCATAGATCGGACGACTCGATATATGAATCCAAGGTTTCACCGGGAAATTGAGGAAGATAACTGGGAATATTCGGCGTGGACTCGATGGAAGCGCGTTGCCAGCCGCTATGAGCCAATTTCCAGCATCGCAGCGCTATCAATGCCTTCGGCAAGCTACAAGATCGCAACCTCACGTGTGCCATCCAGCTACCTCGCTCCGCCCTGTATAGTTCATAAACAACGTTCAGATCCGGCACGAGTTGGGCTCGAGGGCTACTACCAAACGATGCTCTGGTGCGAGCTCGCCAACTACTTCAACCTCTAGGAGCTAAGGTGTCTCAGGATATCGAATGGCATCCAGAATACGTGGCTCAAGCTGCGAAAAAAAGCTGATGACTCTGGAGAAAGCGCGACAAAAATGCGACTCTCATCTATCCCAGCTGCTGGCAGCAGCCAGGAAATACTCGATTCATTGATTGGTGAAATGAACAATCTAGCCGATCAGATAGCATTCGCTGCTGCAGGTATATCGCATGCGGTGACAGAGGTAAATCAAGCATTTATCCGCGTTGAAGCAGACAATCAGGACATAGCCAAATCGGCGATTCTTTCATCCTGAAATAACCACCAATTTGGGAGCCCACCTGCTTTTGAGGTGAGAGAGCTGATCTCCCGCCCCAAACCAAACTTGAAGATCAATCGACCTGCGCGCCTCGGTAATGAGGGTTCGCAAGGTTTTCCGGCGAAAGAATCGCCTCGACCTCTTCATCCGAAAGCAATCCCATCTCGGCAATCACTTCGCGAACGGTCTTCCCTTCTGCAGCAGCACGCTTACCCACAACATCGCCGAGGTGGTGCCCGATCACATCATTAAAGTAGGTGACGATGCCGATCGAGTTTTCGACATAGGAGCGGCAGACCTCGGCATTTGCCGTGATTCCATTGACGCAGCGCTCACGAAGGGTGTCGCACGCATTCACAAGAAGATCGATGGATTCGAAGGTTGCTTGCGCAATAACAGGCTCCATGACATTCAACTGAAGCTGCCCAGCTTCAGCAGCCATTGTCACAGTTTGATCATTTCCGATGACCTTAAAGCACACCTGGTTGACGACCTCGGGAATAATCGGGTTCACCTTCGCAGGCATGATCGATGAACCTGCAGCCATCTCAGGAAGATTAATTTCATTCAAACCAGCGCGCGGTCCCGAAGCAAGCAAACGAAGGTCATTACAAATCTTCGACAATTTCACGGCTGTGCGCTTAATTGCTGCATGCATGGACACATATGCACCGGTGTCTGAAGTTGCCTCAACCAAGTGGGTTGCAGCCTTAACTCGAGAACCGGTAATGCGACGCAGGTGACGAACAACGACGTCCTGATAACCAGTAGGGGTATTTAACCCCGTACCGATCGCCGTTGCGCCCAAGTTTGTTTCAAGGAGAAGCTCTGCATTCACTTCAAGACGCGGATCTTCCTCACGAAGCGTAACTGCAAAGGCCGACATTTCCTGCCCAAGCGTCATCGGCACCGCATCCTGCAGCTGAGTACGCCCCATGGTCAGCACATCACGGAATTCATCGCCCTTCGCTGCGAAAGCATCGGCAAGATCCTCCACAGCCCTGCGAAGCCTCTCGATCTTTCCATGAAGCGCCAAGCGGAACGCAGTCGGATAGGCATCGTTCGTCGACTGCGAATGATTCACGTGGTCATTGGGGTTGATCACGTCATAATCACCGCGAGGAAGCCCAAGCATCTCCAGTGCGCGATTCGCGATGACCTCATTGGCATTCATATTGACGCTGGTACCCGCGCCCCCCTGGAATTGATCAATCGGAAATTGATCCATGCAGGTTCCATGAGTCAAAATATCGTCACAAGCCGCAACAATAGCTTCTGCGGTCTTAGCGCTGATCACGTGAAGTTCGCGATTTGCCAGAGCACAGGCCTTTTTTACCTGGACGATTGCGCGGATCATCTCAGGAACTTGGTTGATTGTCCGTCCACTGATTTGATAGTTCTCAAGGGCGCGAAGCGTGTGGATTCCCCAGTATGCTTCATCAGGAACTTCTCGCGTCCCCAGCAGATCTTCTTCGATTCGTGCCACCGTGATTCTCCTTGAGTTGGTGTGGTCGCAGACAATAACACCATTCTAGGTCAGAAGTTTGAGACTACCTGACCAGCTCACCGACACTGCTCGTAATATCTCCGATGGTCACCCATTGGGATACCGCGGCATCCGGGATAGTGATAGCCAGTTCATGTTCGATGGCTGAAACAGCGGCATACAGAGATAAGGTGTCCAGATCAAGCGCGCTCAATAAACACGCACCATCGATATTCTCTGGAACTACTGACGCGTTTGAAACAAGCGCATCCTGTACAACCTGACGCACGTGCTCAGCGCGTTCCTCTGCCGCATGCTCACGTGCGCCTTCAATTGCCTCAAGGGGTGCAGCTTCAGAATTCGAGCCTAAGGCCTGTCCCAGCGCATCGCCTAAAAGGTCACCGATAGTACCCATAGATTACTAGCCTACGCGGTTGAGCCAGCGAACCGGCGCTCCTGCTCCTGCGTGACGGAAGGGCTCCAGCTCATCATCCCAAGCCTGGCCCAAAGCCAGATCGAGTCCTTCACGCAGCTCTTCATAAGAACTTGCCTTTTCGATCGCTGCACGCACACGGTCTTCTGGAACGACGACATTACCGACACTGTCCATCTGCGCATGGAAAATGCCCAATGACGGAGTATGCGACCAGCGTCCCGCATCGCAAGAGGGACTAGCTTCTTCGGTGACCTCGTAGCGCAGGTGCTCCCATCCGCGTAGTGCCGAGGCCAAGCGAGCTCCCGTACCGGCGCTTCCCAGCCAGGAGTATTCGCAGCGGAGCATTCCCGGGGCCGCCTCTTGGGGGGTCCACTGAAGGTGAACTTCGCTTCCCAAGGCAGCACCGACAGCCCACTCGATGTGCGGACATAGAGCGGGCGGCGTTGAGTGTACGAAAAGTACACCGCGGGTATAGGACCCTCGCATTGTGGCCTCCTGTGTTTGAGGATCGTCTTCCCCTACGCCCTCAATCCAATGCCACAGCAAACGGTGTATGCACATTCTAACGCAAAAACTGCGGCGGATCGCGTGGGATCCGCCGCAGTTGCGCAAAGATCAGTTCGACATCTGTCTTTTAATAGTTTGCCTCGCGAATTTCACGCAGAGCGCGTTTACGCGTCTTGCGATCCAGTCGGTCAATATAGAGCATGCCATCAAGGTGATCACACTCATGCTGAATACAACGAGCCATCAGCTCTTCACCCTCGATGACTACTGGCTTTCCATCCAAGTCAATACCTTCGCAGCGGGCATACCACGCACGCTCCGTGGGGAACCAGAGCTGGGGAACAGACAGACAGCCCTCATCACCGTCCTGATACTCATCCTTGCTGAGCTCAACAATCTTCGGGTTCAGAACGTAGCCGATCTCTCCATCAATGTTGTAGGAGAATGCACGCAACCCCACACCGATTTGGTTTGCCGCAAGACCTGCGCGCCCATCCATATCAACAGTCTCAAGCAAGTCTTCGACCAATGCCTTCACAGAAGCATCGATATCAGTAATGGGATCACAGGGGGTTCGAAGGACCGGATCACCAATCACTCGGATCTCACGCAGAGCCATTTACTTGTCCTCCCCCATCAGCTCACGATGAAGCTGCTCAATACGCTCAACCGCAGAGTCAACCGGAACCTCGAAAGACTCACCACTTGCACGCAGACGAATCTCGACCTTTCCTTCTGCTAAACCGCGGCCAATAACAACCGCAATCGGAAGACCGACCAGTTCAGCATCAGCAAACTTCACACCGGCAGATACCTTGCGGCGATCATCAAAGAGGACATCAAGGCCATCACGGTCCAATGCCGATGAGATCGACTCAGCAGCCTCGAAAACCTCGTCCGTCTTACCCGTAGCAAGAACGTGAACATCGAATGGCGCAATATTCGCAGGCCATACCAGACCACGCTCGTCGCTATTGGATTCAGCAAGTGCGGCTAGGACACGCGAAACGCCAATGCCGTATGAGCCCATGGTGACAACCTGGCTCTTGCCATTTTGGTCTAGAACAGTCAGGCCCAAAGACTTTGCGTACTTGCGGCCAAGCTGGAAGATATGACCAACTTCGATGCCGCGTTCCAAGTGAAGCGGACCAGAACCATCTGGAGCCTGATCGCCCTCGCGGACCTCGGCGGCCTCGATGGTACCGTCGGCGGTAAAATCGCGCCCCATCGTCAGCCAGTACACGTGCTTTCCGGGAGTATTTGCACCAGCGATCCACGTGGTTCCATCAACCACGCGAGGATCAACCAAGAAGCGAATACCTCCCACAGGATTACCATCTTCGTCAAGGTGACGAGCAGGTGAATTCGGTCCTGCAGCCATGGGACCGATGTAACCGGGAACCAACTCGGGGTGCTTTGCCAGATCTTCCGGGCCGGCCATTTCAACTTCTGCTGGCGCGACCGAAGCCTCGAGACGCTTCATGTCGACATCACGATCACCGGGCACACCCAAGAGGACGACCTCACGCTCACCGTCAGGGTGCGTAAGTGTGACAACGAAGCTCTTCAATGTATCCGAGGCTTGCCACGGGCGATCATCGCGGGGGTAAAGCTCATTGGAGCGCTCAACCAAGGCCTCGATAGTCGGCGCATCGGGAGTTTCGCGCATCTCGAATTCAGGAATACCATCGAAGGGAAGCGGGTCGGGAGCGGGAGTCACCACGGCCTCGGCGTTGGCGGCGTAGCCTCCTGGAGAGCGCACGAAAGTATCCTCGCCAATCGGGCTGGGGTGAAGGAATTCCTCGGAACGAGAACCACCCATAGCACCCGACATGGCGGAAACAATCACGTACTCCAAGCCCAGACGCTTAAAGATGCGCTCGTAGGCATCGCGCTCATTCTGGTAAGAAGCATCCAGACCAGCATCATCAATATCGAAGGAATACGCATCCTTCATGACGAACTCACGGCCGCGGATCAGACCCGCGCGCGGACGAGCTTCATCACGATACTTCGTCTGAATCTGGTAGATCGTCAGAGGCAGGTCCTTGTACGAGGAGTACTGATCCTTCACCAAGAGGGTGAACATCTCCTCGTGGGTAGGAGCCAAGAGGTAGTCCCCGCCCTTACGGTCTTGCAGCTTGAACAGGGTCGGACCATATTCATCCCAGCGATCGGTCGCCTTGTAGGGCTCTGCAGGAAGAAGTGCAGGAAGGTGGACTTCCTGGGCACCGATACGGTCCATCTCTTCACGAACAATTGCCTCTACCTTGCGCAACAGACGCAGGCCAAGAGGAAGCCACGTGTAGATACCGGGGGCAGTACGACGAATGTAGCCCGCACGGACAAGGAGCTTATGGGAAACAACTTCGGCATCAGCCGGATCTTCGCGCAGCGTGCGCAGGAAGAAAGAGGAAAGAGTTCTTAACACACCTCAATCCTAAAGCACAGCGGGCACAGGCACGAAGCCTGCACCCGCCGTGGACTATTGTTCAGCTCACAAAGCCTCCGCTGCTTCTTTCAAATCACGCAGCATCGACATGGTTGAGTAGGACTCGGCACACACACCGGCCCAGAGGCGCCAGAGCGGAGTCGACTCGGTAGCCTGATGGCGCTCACGCAGGTGAAGGCGGGTACGTCCATTGGCCTCGGGAAGAAGAGCAAAAGTGCAGGTACCGGTGTACTCATCCACTTCGTCTTCCCACTCCAGATTGCGTCCCGGAGCGGGAACGCGAATCACCAGGCAATCACCCTCCTGGCGGATCAGGACACGCCCGTCCTCATCCTCTTCAAAAGCAGCATCAATCACTTCCCACACGCGAGTCGGCAGTGCGTCAATCTCTACCGCACGATCAACGACGACATCGGCATTCGGAAGCTCAAGATCGCCGGGAAGGGAAACCGAGGCCTCGGAACGAGTCAGTCCAATACGACGCGGAAAACCCGTCGCGTAAATTGCGCCAGCACAGCCCAGGACCCCCAGAGCAGCTACGGTACGAATCTTCATAACAAATCCCCTTTGATCAGGCTGTTACACTCAATGTTCTTATACGGAAGGATACGTGAATTCTTCGCGATTGTTGCCTTTATCGAATAACCGGAAGAACCTCGACAGATCCTTCACCTTCTTCAAGTCCCATTTCTTCAGCAAGCAGGTTCGCATGCTTAATGAGGGTTGGGACAATGTCATCTTCGGGAACGGTTTCGACGACCTCCCCACGGATGAAGATCTGTCCCTTGCCATTACCCGAGGCCACACCGAGGTCAGCCTCACGAGCCTCGCCTGGACCGTTGACAACGCAGCCCATGACGGCAACGCGCAGGGGCACAGTCAGATCCTTGAGGCCTTCAGTGACATTTTCTGCCAGTGTCCAGACATCAACCTGCGCACGCCCACAGGAAGGACAGGAAACAATCTCGAGGGTCTTTTCACGCAGGCCCATGAACTCCAAGAGCTTCGTGCCGACCTTGACCTCTTCAACAGGAGGTGCAGAAAGAGAGACACGGATCGTATCGCCAATACCATCAGCCAAAAGCACACCGAAAGCCGCGCAGGACTTAATGGTTCCCTGGAAAGCTGGCCCGGCCTCGGTCACGCCGAGGTGAAGCGGCCAATCGCCCTTTTCAGAGAGCAAGCGGTAGGCCTGGATCATCGTCAAAACATCGTGGTGCTTGACCGAAATCTTGAAATCATGGAAGTCGTTCTCTTCAAAGAGGGATGCTTCCCAGACTGCTGATTCGACAAGGGCTTCAGGGGTCGCACGACCGTACTTCTTGAGAAGACGCGGATCCAAAGAACCCGCATTCACACCAATGCGCAGCGAGGTTCCGTGATCGGAAGCGGCGCGGCAAATTTCCTTCACCTGATCATCGAACTTACGAATATTTCCAGGGTTCACGCGAACCGCACCGCAACCGGCCTCAATCGCTGCAAAAACATACTTCGGGTTGAAGTGAATATCAGCAATAACGGGAATGCGCGATTGCTTAACAATAATTGGCAGTGCTTCAGCATCCTTATCAGTCGGGCACGCAACGCGAACAATGTCGCAGCCCGCTGCGGTGAGCTCTGCGATCTGCTGCAGCGTCGCACCGATATCGTGAGTCTTCGTTGTGGTCATCGACTGAACAGAAACGGGAGCACCCCCACCAACAGGCACATCCCCCACCATGATTTGACGAGTCTTGCGACGCGGAAAAGGAGCTTCGTGGACGCTGGGCATCCCTAAGTTAATTTCAGTCACCTTGTCATTATCTCCCACTTGTATGCAGCTGGCACCCGGGCCAGCCAGAGGCTGATGAAAACCGATGAAAGCTCGCAGTGCTGTGAGCGGCCTATTGCAGGCTGATTGGCACGACGATGTCTGCAATCATCAGCAGGACCGTCATCGCTACCAAAATAGTGCCCATCGTGTATGTCAGTGGCATAAGCCGCGCAGTATCGACCGGTGGCGGCACTTCTCTTCCACGTACCCGAGCAAGGCCTCGCCGAATCCATTCGTAGATTGCCGGAACGATATGTCCACCATCGAGCGGCGGGAAAGGAAGAAGATTAAACACAAAGAGCGCCATATTCAGGGAAGCCAGGATCGACAGCAAGAGTGCAGCCGAACGCATCCACCCACCGCTGCTTGCCGTGACATCAGACGAGGTTGCATCTGCAGCAATCCTGCCGATACCGACAACCGACATGACCCCGCCCGAATCACGGGGTGCACCTGTGAAAATCGAACGGCCGACATCCCACAGGGCAATGGGTAGACGGGCAACGACGCTCACTGTGCCGGTAAAGGTCTCCCCCACGGCTGAGGCAACAGTTCCCGCGCTGGCGGCTTGATATTCAGTCCCCGCAATGACGCCAATACTGACGCTATCTCCTGATCGCAGCGGATCGACTTTCACGTGGAAAAGTTGGCCATTTCGCAGGTAGTCAATATCGATACTGCCCTGTGAGCCTGCAATGTTTTGACGCATCTGCTCCCACGAGGTCACGGCGCTTCCGTTGACTCCTGTGATCGTATCCCCCGCTCGAATACCTGCGGCGTATGCCGGCGCATCGACAGTGGTTCCCTGGGTAGTCAGCTGCTGGGGAACATCGCTCAGGGTCAACGAGGCTTTGGGAATTCCAATCCCAACCAGAGCAATCGATAGGAAGAGAATCGAAAGGAATAGATTGACCAGAGGACCACTGATCATGACGATGATCTTCTGTGCGGGATGAAGAAGATAAAATGCGCGAGAGCTGTAGCCTTCCGGAATTTCTTCCATACTGGCCTCACGAGCCTCCTGTGCAAGGGTCGGCTTTCCACGTCGATTCGTCGTTTTCACCCCGTCGTGAGCCGGTGCAAACATCCCAACCAACCGGACGTAGCCACCCAGAAGAATCGCTCGAAGAGAATAGGTCGTCTCCCCTTTTTTGACGCCAAAAATCTGAGGTCCAAAACCGACAGCAAACTCAGGAACGTAAACGCCAAATTTTTTTGCAGGAATCATATGGCCACATTCGTGAAGTGCGACAGAGATCAACAACCCCACGACGATGACTAGAACACCAATAATTCCCACGAAAAACCTTTTCTTTCCTCTCACATAATGTGAGAACGAGCAGAAGCTTTGGCCCACTCTTGGGCGCCAAGAATATCGTCCAGCGTAGGCTCATCGATGCCTTGGTGCTCGGCCAGAACCTCTTCAAGAAGATCCACGATTGACAGATACGCAAGCTGTCCACGTAGAAATGCGTCAACGAAAACTTCGTTCGCAGCGTTGTACACAGCAGGATGGGTCGGAGATTCAGTAACAGCCGCTCGTGCCAGATTGATTGCTGGGAAGGTTTGGGAATCAACCGGCTCAAAAGTCCATTCTTGTCGCTGAAGGAAATCCACCGGTTTTTCGATATCTGGAAGCCGCCTGGGCCATGTCAATCCCAATGCAATAGGAAGCTTCATATCGGGGGGCGAGGCCTGGGCAATCGTCGCCCCGTCCTTCCAGGTCACCATAGAGTGGACGATGGACTGAGGATGAACAACCGGGACAATATCCGAGGCCGGAACATCGAACAGAAGATGCGCCTCAATGAGTTCTAGGCCTTTATTGACCAGAGTGGATGAGTTAATGGTGACAACGGGTCCCATATTCCACGTTGGGTGCGCCAGCGCCTGTTGCGGGGTAACTTCCGCCAGATCAGCGCGTTTCTTCCCCCTAAAAGGCCCTCCCGAGGCCGTGAGGACCAATTGCGCAAGCTCACTCTTGCCAGTGACTCGCTGCGCGGTCAAACCTTTTTCATGAACTCCACTGGCGAGACATTGGGCAATGGCCGAGTGTTCTGAATCGACAGGGACAATTTGCCCATCACGCTTCATTGCGCGCCGGACTAGAGGCCCACCGACAACCAGAGATTCTTTATTTGCCAAGGCCAGAGTCGATCCGGCCTCGAGGGCAGCAAGGGTGGGGCCAAGCCCAACACCGCCGGTAATACCGTTAAGGACGACTGCATGAGGGAAGGATCCCGCAATTTGTGTTGAAGCATCCGATCCGACCAAAATCTCTGGAATTTCACCAGCAGCTGCAGCAATCAGCCGCTCAAGCCTGTGCGCATCACCATCGTGGATTCCAACGACCCGAGGTCGATAACGAACGCATTGTTCTGCCAAAAGCTCAAGAGAACGGCCGCCAGCGCTCAGGGCAACAACCTCGAAATTTTCGTGATGCTGGTCAATAACCTCAAGCGCCTGTGTGCCAATTGATCCCGTAGAACCAAGCAGAACAACCTGTGTACTCATGTGTCAGTTGACTGAAAGAAGGATTTCAACAGCGCGCCCAAGATAGGCATCGACCGGACCCATTGCATAGGCCTTTTTACCGCGAGCGGACTTGAAAAGCGCATGCCGCACATCATCAGCAACCAGATCCTCGCGATCATCAAAGAAAGCTGCAATCTGATCCAAAAGGTCATCGACCTGTTCAGCGTTGTAGCCAATTCCCGAACGGGGATGTGAAAAACGCTGTCCGTAGGGACGAAGCAGACGCGGATACAGTGTCGTCGCACGATCGGCTACTTTTTCGTACCATGCACCTTCGCCATTAACAGCGATGTGGTCGGCGCGGTCGCGCTGGACAAAAGCGGCTTCAAGTCGACTCATTGCCGCATCTACAGCTTGGGTGTCATAGCCATTACGTTGCCTCGGGAAGGACGCTTGACGAACCTGTTCAGCACTGAACTGTTCAGCCGGAAGCCCCCCTTCGTATGCATGACGAGCATCGATGAAGAACTCATCTACGGCATCCTTACCGTAACCGCGCCGGAAAATTCCCGTAGTCGGGAAAGCGTCGCCCATCACTTCTCCTCTTCGTGTGCACTATTCTCACGTGCACTCTGACGTGCACGCTCACGGTTATTAACAGCCGTTGCGAGCTGACCGCAAGCCCCGTCGATATCGGACCCACGTGTGTCTCGAATCGTTGTCGAGATTCCATTGTCTCGCAGCGTCTTCACAAATGCATCCTGCGCCCGACGGGTGGATGCAGTCCAGATCGAACCAGGGGTGGGATTCAAAGGAATGGGATTGACGTGTGCCCATCCCCTGCCTCTCTTGTTGAGCTCATCTGCCAGCAACTGAGCACGCCAAACCTGATCATTCATGTCTTTAATCAGCGCATACTCGATAGAAACGCGCCGACCAGTAGCCACAAAGTACCTGCGCGCCGCGTCCAGAAGCTCTCCCACTTTCCATCTGGAGTTAATGGGGATGAGCTCATCGCGAAGGTCATCATCCGGGGTGTGCAGTGAGACCGCAAGAGTTACCGGCAGACCTTCTTGAGAGAGACGATCAATTGCGGGAACCAAACCGACCGTTGAAACCGTCACGTTCCGTGCAGACATCCCAAAACCGGCAGGTGCGGGATCGATGATGCGGTGAAGGGCCGCGACTACTGCCTTGTAGTTCGCTAAAGGCTCCCCCATTCCCATAAAGACCACATTTGACAGGTGCGTTGGAGAGCCTCCGACCTGCCCTTCTTCACATGCCTGGTGGGCAGCACGCACTTGGTCAATAATCTCTGCGGTTGAAAGATTTCGGGTTAGTCCCATCTGACCTGTAGCGCAGAAAGGACAGCCCATACCGCATCCAGCTTGGGAAGAGATGCAAAGCGTCGTACGGTCGGTGTAACGCATCAAAACGGATTCAACACGGGCGCCATCATAAAGCTCCCATAGGTGCTTGAGTGTTTCTCCGCCATCAGCTTCCAGAACAGCAACCTCACGAACAAGAGGCGGAAGGAGAGTAGATGCAATAAGATCATGGGCGCTCTTTGGCATGTCCGTCATCAAGGCGGGATCGCTGATATGACGCTCAAAGTAGTGGCGCGACAACTGATCAGCGCGGAAGGAAGGAAGTCCGGCCTCGGACACAAACTCCTTGCGTTCCTTCTGATCAAAATCTGCAAGGTGGCGAGGAGCCTTACCGCGCCGACGCGCAGTAAAAGTAACTCGAGGCTTCGCGTCAGGCGAGGTCGCCCCCTCGGGTAACTGGTCTGTCGGGCGAACTTCTCGTCTTGCTCGATTGGTTGTGCTCATTCGTTGCTCCTCCTCTCCCCGTGCATAGCCTAGTCGCATGCACCCTCAAGTGCTTTCATTCAGATGCGAACTTAACGCAAAGCGAAAATAAAGATCACATAGAAAACCGGGGCGGTCATCACCAGCGAATCGACACGATCAAGCACACCGCCGTGCCCTGGGATCAATCGCGACATGTCTTTGAGCCCGACCTCACGCTTAATCAAAGATTCGGTGAGGTCCCCGATCGTCGCACACACACAGCCACAGACACCGGCAATGACACCCCACCACCACGTGGCGCCCAGCAGCATGAATCCGCCGACTCCCGTGAGGATACAAAAAAGCAAAGAGCCGACGAAGCCTTCCCATGACTTCTTCGGAGACAGTCGTGGTGCCATGGGGTGTTTACCAAACATAATCCCCGCAAGCCATCCACCGATGTCATTGAAGCAGGTGACAAGGACATAAACACCGATCACCGCGGGCGAGCGAAAATCTCGCAGCAAGAGGACAACAAAGCAGGCTAAGAAAGGAACATAAACGGCACTGAAGACACTCGCAATGATGTCAGTGATTCTGGAAGGAGTCGGCGCATCAACCAATCTCCATGCGACGACAGCAAAAACCGTCAAGTACAGCGCCATTGTGACGGCCTCGGGACCCAAGAACCACGCGCACACCATCATCCCAATTGCGCCAAGATACAGCGGCGCCATGGCAAGACGTGTCCCCACGCGAGCAAAGGCTCCACCCAACTCCCATAAACCGAGGAGCGCAATGCAGCAGACAAAGGCGACAAAAATACCTTGAACAACAAGCAATGAAGCGACAAGGAGGGCAATCAGCACGACAGCGGAAGAAACGGCTGCCGGAAGGTTCCGACCCGCACGCCCGGTGGGTGCAAGTGGCTGAGTGTTTTCGCGCGGCTCCGGAGAGAAGACGCGCGAAAACACTGAGGGACGTACTTGATGGGATGAAGCCGACATCAGATTGTCAGGAGTTCGCTTTCCTTCGTAGCCAAGAGCTTATCGATCAGCTCAACACGCGCCTTCGTTGCGGATTCGAGGGCCTTTTCTGCGCGTTCGATCTCATCTTCACCTGCGTCGCCGTCCTTCTTCAGGCGATCAAGTGCTTCCTTGGCCTTACGACGGATGGAACGAACAGAAACGCGAGCGTCTTCAGCTTTGTTCTTAGCCTGCTTCACGTATTCCTTACGACGCTCTTCAGTCAGCGCAGGCAGAACCACTCGGACAACATTGCCGTCATCGGTCGGGTTAACGCCCAGATCCGACTCGCGCAGGGTCTTAATGATTTCTTGAGTCGCGGTGCGGTCGAAAGGAGAAATCAGAACCGTGCGGGCCTCGGGAATCTGGAAAGAAGCAAGTTGCTGCATGGGAGTCGGGGCACCGTAGTAGTCCACCAAGAGCTGTTCAAACATGCCGGCATTTGCACGGCCAGTACGGATATTTCCAAACTCGTGGCGGGCAGCCTCGACCGTCTTATCCATCTTGTCTTCTGCTTCGAGCAGGATGTCATCAATCACGGAAGTGTTCCTTTCAGTGTGATTCGCTGAGCACAAGCGTACCGATTTTTTCGCCTCGTAGCGCTGCAGTAACGTTACCAGCTTCGGACATGCCAAAGACGCGCATTGTGAGACCGTTTTCCTGCCCAAGAGCAAACGCTGCCGCATCGACAACTTTCAGGCCTCGACTCAAGGCATCTTGGTAGGTGACAAAGTCAAGTTTCTTCGCATCGGGGTTAATGCGGGGATCGTCATCATAGACGCCGTCTACACCATTTTTTGCGACAAGCAGTTCATCGCAATGAGTTTCCAAGGCTCGCTGTGCAGAGACGGTATCGGTGGAGAAATACGGAAGGCCCGCACCAGCACCGAAAAGAACAACACGCCCTTTCTCCAAGTGACGGATTGCGCGCAGAGGAATGTAAGGTTCTGCGACCTGCTGCATGGCAATCGCACTTTGAACACGCGCCGGAACACCGGATTGCTCAATAAAGTCTTGAAGCGCCAGGGCATTCATGACGGTTCCGAGCATTCCCATGTAGTCTGCGCGGGAGCGGTCAAGCCCCTGCCGAGAGAGCTCAGCACCACGGAAAAAGTTACCGCCACCAACGACGACTGCAACCTGGATCCCTGCGTGAACGGCATCAGCGATCTGTTCTGCGATTGAACGGACTACCGTGGGATCGAGGCCGACGGAACCTCCGCCGAAAGCCTCACCTGAGAGTTTGAGCAGGACACGACGAGCAGCTGGCATGAATTCTTCTCCTTTGAATATGTGCTGAGTCGAAAGAGATAGGGCGATGGCCCCGCCAGAAGCGGGGCCATCACACGAAATCAGGCGCCGACGTGGACGCGCACGAACTGGGTGACCTTTGCACCAGCCTCGCGCAGGACCTGTCCGACGGACTTTGAAGGATCGCGAGCAAATGCCTGATCGACCAAGCAGTTGTCCTTGAAGAATGCCTCAAGACGTCCCTGAACGATCTTGGGGACGATCTTCTCGGGCTTGCCTTCCTCGAGGGTGATCTTCTCGAGGGTGGCGCGTTCCTTCTCGAGCACGTCGGCGGGAACCGAGTCGCGGTCGAGGTAGGCGGGCATGTAGGCGGCGACGTGCATGGCGATGTCGTGGGCGACATCCTTGCCGGCGGCGTCGGTGACGACGAAGACGCCAACCTGCGGGGGCAGGTCGGGGTTGGTCTGGTGCAGGTAGAGGTCAACGTTCTCGCCCTCAACGCGCACGATGCGGCCAACCTGGAGCTTCTCGCCGATGATGGCGGCGAAGGCGTCCAGACGATCCTTGACGGTGCCCTCGCCCATGGGGGCGGCGAGCAGCGCGTCCA
>CALIZH010000128.1 GCA_938028585.1 uncultured Actinomyces sp.
CCCCGCCGCAGGCGACGCTTCACCAGCGATGACCTCCAGCGTGCTCAGCAGCTCCACGCCCAGGGCCGCACCTACATCGAGATCGGGCTGGAGCTCGGCTTCGGACGGGATACGGTCAAAAAGCATCTGGCGACGGCGCAGGGGTGATTGGTAGCCAGAATGACAATGACCGTACCCAGGTCAATCCGCAGTGTATTCGCTACTCCTGCTTGGTATCTCTGCCGGGTTGCTGCTCTGCCTGCTGCTCCAGCCGATCGAAGTCGCTGACGTAATTGCGGTCTTGGATGATGCGGAACTTCTCGAACTCACTCAGAGCATGGTCGTCAGCTTGGGCTTTGGAGATGCGGCCTGCGCTGTCGAGGATCTGGCGGTCGTCCAGGTCGAGGAAGGCGTCAAGGCGTGTGGCCCAGTCCTCCATCGTCATAGGGATCTGACGGCGGGCACGGGACTCAGCCAGATCGAGAAAGGCGTTGACGAGGCGGCCGAGGTCTTCGAGCTCGTCGCGGGTGAGGTAGTTCTTGCCGATGGTCACGTGACCGCGCAGGATCTTGCCGTCGGGGCTGTTCGCCCAGCTGGTCAGGCCCATGTGGGGCTGGTCGGCCCTGGCGCGAGACTGGATGAGCTCGGCGGCGGTGTGGCCGTGGACGGCGTAGTGGAGCTTGTTCTGAACGGTGGCGAAGAAGCGCTTGGTGGTAGGGGCGTCCTTGTTGTAGTCGACGCTGGTGGCGTAGATGTCGGTGACTTTCTGGTAGAAGCGACGCTCGGACAGGCGGATCTCGCGGATCTCGTCGAGCAGACGCTCGAAGTAGTCTTCGCCCAGGAAGGTGCCGTTCTCCATACGTTGGCGATCGATGACGTAGCCGCGAATGGCGAAGTCGCGCAGCACGCTGGTGGCCCACTGGCGGAACTGGGTGGCGCGCACCGAGTTGACGCGGTAACCGACCGAGATGATGGCGTCGAGGTTGTAGTGGTCGATGCTGCGTGTCACTTGGCGTGAGCCCTCGGATCGAACTATCCGGAATTTCCGGATAGTTGCCTTACGCTCCAGTTCACCAGAGGAGAAGACGTTCCCGAGGTGCTCGCTGATGGTGCGCACGTCGACGTCGAACAGCTCGGCCATCAGGCGCTGCGTTAGCCAGATCGTCTCATCCTCGTAGCGTGCCTCGATGCTGGAATCACCGTCTTGGGCGGTGAAGATGAGGAACTCGGCGGTGGAGTTGCGGATGAGTTTGGTGGGAGGATCTGGCGAGGGGTGAAACGTCATACTCCCATTATACGCTAGATGGAAAGATAGTTTAAGGAGATGTGGTGCTGTAAGTTGCGATATTATAATATTGTAGTTATCTCCGCGCACGTTAGGCGGACCCGAAGTCTGGTGACGTCGCAATCCGAGCTGATCTCAGTACCTGCATCAAGATACTTAGCGCTTCAAACGTTCCGAAAGTCTCTTCGAGGAAGCTGAGGTAAGTGACACCCTGAGGGTCCTTGTCGATGTAGACACGACCGTTCAGTAAATCGTGTCGCGCTGTCCCGTGGCCGATCGCATTCCGTTGTTGACTGGAAAGGAGCTTAGGCAGAACTTCCCAGACAGGCACCATTTCAACATACGCCAGTTTGCGGGCATTAGATAACCTATTATTTTGCGGGCATTAGATAACCTATTATACTGCGCGATAGAAGACACTCGCCGTGTTGTAGGAACCATATCAGGATGCGTGTCGCCAAAGTTGTTTGGATCGGCCTGTTTGACTGAATTTTGTGTCGCCATTAAAATCCAAAGACACTTGCAAGACGCCTCGAATCCTTGTTGGTAGAGATCGCGAGCGGTCGTGAACTCATCGCGGAATAGCGTTAGATCTTCGAGATCTCGCTTTGCGTTGTCGTCGACCCAACGCGGCAAACGCCCCATTGCCCACACTTCGTACTTGGTAATGAAGTGGTCGAGCGCAAGAAATACGTCTCGCTCGAGTTGTCTAATCGTCGCCGCGTGCTCGCGAAGAAAATCGATATAGATGGCGCTACGAACTGCTCGTAGATACTTGTGGTGAAATCGTTTGAGAAGATAATCGGTTCCAGTAAGCGACGTGCCAAGGATGTTGACTGTTGCCGTCAGTACAGTCTGATATGCGATAGTAGTTCGTTGGTGCATAGTTGGCCCAACAGACTTGAAACCGAGCTTACTGATGGCGGTCTTCTCGAACATTGGCCAGTTCTGCTGCAGGAAGTATTCGAATAGCATACGCACCGTCGGCCACAGTTCCTGAGCCACCTCACGCCCTTGGCCATGCTCGTCTTGGAACGCCAGAAAACGTTGGCCTCCCAGTAGGCTATGCAAGGTCATCGTCGGAAGTGCACCGAGTCCATCGAAAGAGTCGGCGTCGTAGCGTGAAGGAACAAATGGGTTGATGGTGACAACGGGCGAATTGCTTCCCAGATCACCTTCTCGAATGATTTCGCATTCAAAGTTGATGCGGTGGCTTGCTAAATCGTCGCCATCCATCTGGCCACGAATGGATACTTTGCAGATTGGGCAAGGGAGATAAAAACGGGTGTTGTCGGCTGTGTCAATGCCGATTCGTGCTGTAAAAGGCTTGTCGCAGCCCGGGCATCTAAGGAAATAGCGAGAAATCATAGAATTCAGATCTCTTGATGTGGCAGGTAGAACAGGTGTGTCTTCTTGGCAGTTCAAGGACACAGTCCAATCATGCCTCTACTTCCTTTTCCGGGCTCTAGGCCACAAGTCACAAGTTAATTACGCGGCACAGAGGTTCTGTTACTGATAGGTTTCACAAACAAAAGATTGCCGAACTATAGGTGTGAACTCAGTATTTGAAGCGGTGATTTTTGGCGCGTCGGTCAATAGTTCGCCAGATTATCGCCGGGAGCGACAGTAAAGTGGCGATGGTGCGAAGACGAAGGTGCCCAGCGCTATGCTTGCGAAGGTGTCCGCCTCGGCAGGAACGCCGAAGCTTCCAACGTCTCAGCTCGCTGCTTATTCAAACTGAATTAGGAGAAGTCATGGCCAACCAGGAACCGCGCTATCGCGCCATCGTCCCCGAAGGAACGCACCTCGCACGCTCGAATAACACCGAAGGTGCGTTCCGAGGTGCCGTTCTTGACGATGAGACCAACCAGGTATGCGGGCAGGCTGAGCTGGTTGAAGTTGATCGTGATGAGGATGATGAATCGAATGAGTCCCCCGATTTGAGCACTGCAGTTGCCATGTTGGCGGTCGCGGGAGTGTCCATCGCAGGCACTATTTTTGTCTCAGCGGTTGCTCCCAAGTTTAAGGGTTGGTGGGGCGACACGGCGTATCCATCCTTGAAGGCTAGGCTCGGTTCGCTGCTCACTCAGAAGACTCAAGAAGAGCAGAAGGAGATTGAAGCGGCAATCGATAGTACAGCTCTGGCGAAAATTTCATCTGCCGATGCGTTGACTGAGCTATCCACTGCGACGGCTGATCCTGAGTTTGTGATGAGCAATGAGGAAGCACAGCAACGCCTTGCCACGCTTCTATATGCTGCCGCCATTGCGGCCCATGAGCTTCGTACGCTCAAGAATGCATCGATTGCTGGCGAGTCCGAACGGCAGCAAATTCAGGAGGTACTTGACAGATTCGCCGATGAATCGGTAGTCGGCCTCGCCAATAGAGTATTTCAGGATAATACTGCACTGGCTACGATAGTGAATGCAGCGCTACAGAGAAATCTCGGCCAAAGCAGTCAAAACGATGGAGCGTATCTGCCGCTGCAACATGACCAGTTCCACGAGTTGCTGCAGCTGTCGTAGGAGACGAAGCCTACTCACTCATCCCACCCACCAACTCGTCCACCTTCACATCCAGCGCCGCCGCCAGGGCGATGAGGGTGCGTAGGCGTGGGTTCATGGGGGTGCCGGGGCGGGACTCGCCCTTCTCGAACTTTTGGTAGGTGTAGGTGGAGATGCCGGCGGCGTGGGCCAAGGCTTCCTGGCTCAGGTCCTTGGCGATGCGGGCGCGCTGCAGCCGTAGGCCGAGCTGGCGGGCGATGGGCCACCACTGCTCGTCTTGGCTGGTGGAGGAGGAAGCGCGCACGGCACCAGCGTCGAACGGTCACCGACTTGGCACCACCATACATGTATGGCAATCTAGAGATGTCAGCCGAGGTGGAGGGAGGTGAGCAGCATGGGTGGCGACTGACCACGCGCCCCACGCAAGGGCCAACCCATCCCATGGCTGCCTCGTACATGGCAGCTGGGCGGTGTCCGTCAGGCTGCACGAGCTTGGCGGGCGTCGTCTTCCGTGGCCGGTACCGACCTGATGACGTTCTCAGAACTACCGGCTGAGCGCGGTGGCATGGCGTTGGTGTCAGGTGCAACCTCAGCCCAGTCGTCCTGCTCGTCTGGCAGCGTCCAGACGAAGACCATGCCAGCTCGCGGGAAGAGCCAGCCGTCGTAGCGGTAGCGCAGCGTCGGTGCGTCCGGCACTTGGGTGAGGCGCCCTCCTTCGCCGATGGAGGCGAAGTCGAGGATGCGCATCTGGCCGACTTGCTCTGGGTCGTAGCGCAGCTCGACGTCAAGACCACGTGTGGGGCGATCGATATCCAGGTGCACCACATGGCCACTGCGAAGCGTGCGAGTGCGGAAGCTGAAAGAGATGACGACCGCCTGCTCCTGCTGGATGACCTGCTCGCCAAGATCAACGGTGTAGACCTGGGAGACCTCATCCACCTTCCGAGAGAACGGCACCGGCGTGCCATTGACGGTGAACTGCTCCAGGGCGAAGACCTCTGGATCGGAAACGGCCAGGCCGGGCACGGGCCGGCGGTACCACACACTCGTCTCCCCACGCTCGCTCACTAGTTGGTCGTAGCGCTGGCGGTCGGAGACGACGGCAAACTTGCGGAAGCGGTGCCGCGGCGTGACGGTGTACTCCCAACGGACACGTAAGTCGAAAAACGGGGTAGGAGCTACGCTCCTACCCCTTGGTATACCAAGGGTCGCGTCGACACGGGCGTCGTACCAGCGCTCCTCGGCGGCCATGGCTTGGTGGCGGATGTCGGCATAAACCTCGCGGCCGAAGGCCGGGTCACCGAAGCTCAGACCCAGGCTGGTGCGGGCCAGATCATCCAGCAGTTCAGGCGTGGCTATACGCGCTACGTCCTGGCGGTCGAAGCGGAAGGCCTCGATGACAGCATCGCGCAGGGCTGGTGCTTCCTCACGGATCGTCTGACGGAAGCGCTCTATCACCGCCCGCTCCTGATCCCGCCGGAAGGCGTACTCGAAGAACGTCAACAGCAGCCCCGCACCGAACAGCGTCCCACCCAGCTCACCCAAGGGCAGGGCATGCAGCCACTGCCAGTCACCCAACCGCAGCGGAGCAAGCCAAGCGTTGAGCATCATCAGGAGGACACCGGCCAGAGTCAAGGAGACGGCGAGGTGGGCGGCTTTGAGTCGACGGAGGCGATAGTGGGGAGAGAGCGCGGCATCGGACATTACATTATTAATTGTAGCACTTCTATAGGGTGTCTTGAAAGGAATGTTGAACCTTTAGTCACACAACTCTGTGTATGAACCAAACTGGAGTGCTATGACAAGGTGATCGTCGCTCGGGATACAATAGAAGGGCCGATGTGCTAGTGGTCCAGAAATTAACCTTAGGGTCGATCCTGGTTGTTGTCTGCGACGAAATGAAACAGGTCGCCTGTGCGCGACTAACACTGCATTATATGGGAGAGCAAGATGACCGCCCCAACTCTCGAAGAAGCCTTCGGAGCCGACTGCTGCCAAGTGCTATGCGAGTCCATGACTGAAATGTCTGACAAAGCTGTTGCTTTATGTTCAAAGTACATTGAGAGGCCAAGTGTGCAAATGAAGAATTGGATTAACGGACAAGAGCCTTCGCAACAGCTAACGCTTAATCATCTCTACGCTCTTGGCTCGTATGCTTCAAACCACTATCTTATGAACGTCGAGGACCATACCCAAACAATAGTTCATCTACTGAGTTGCCCTTCAGATACGGCTCATCTGTGGAGCTACATGTCGCTGGCGAGGGTGGTTGCTGAAAGCGCTTGTTATTTTGCTGAACTGGAAGATCGAAAAGTCGATCCAGAACTTCGCCTACTTCGCGGCATTGTGAGTCACATTAACAATATAGTGGACTCTAAACGAACAGTTGCCGATATTAGTGGCACCACCGAAAATTACAACTTAACGAACGTCATTGATACATACATGGATGACATTGAACAACTGCTTAAAGAAGTTGACATTTCAGTTCGGCGCGGCAATCGCGGAAGAATTAATGCTCTTGTTAAAGGTGAAATGAAATGCCCTTTGAAAGTCAATATGACGGATATACAAAATATGCGCTTAACGCATGTTCCTGCAGCCTATCGGCTTGGATCTGCGGTGACTCATGGGCAGCACTATACGTTGCCGACAAAGTACGTCAACAGAGAAATTCATGCCGAGTACGATATTGAGTTGCTGGCGCATGCCGTCCTGATTTGCCTTGATGGACTGAGGGCAATGGTCGTGGCTTGCTGCGATGCCCCTACTTCTTACATGAAACGTTCGTCGGAGTTGATGGAACGGATTATTTCTGTGAAGACAAAATAAAGAAAGTGTGTTGGTGGCATTGAACGCTTTGTGAATCACATCTCGCGTTGCTTTAACTTATCTACGCTGGTGAGTCACACCCATTAATGCGTAGGAATTTTGTTATATTATGTTGGTAGGAAACTATCATCCACAACCAAGGAGAATTCAATGGGAGACGTCGCGTCACTCATCAGCGCCGTCATCGCAGCGATCTGCGCTGTCGGTTCATTGGTCGGCTGGTTTTTAGCACGCAGGGAGGCCAATAAAGCCGCAGAGCGTGCTTCGAAAGCATTGGAAGCATCTGAACGAAAAGCGCAAGCTTTGGAGAGCCTCGTCGTGCAAGGACGAGATGCTGCAGAGCGGGCTGAACTAGCAGTGAGCACTGCTCAAGGGCATGCAGAGTCTGCCCTGCGATCGGCTGAAGCAGTCGAGGCTATCGCCGCTGCCTTCAAACCAGCTAAGCTCACCATGGAGTGGAGGAATCGTAATTTATTTGCCCTGCGCAACACCTCAGGAGCACCCATCACCATTACAGCCTTTTCACGCCCAGGTGCATTCGTCCAACTACCTTTTAAAGTACCGGTAACAATTTCACCCAATGAATCTGTTCAAGGTCGAGCGCTTTCTGCTCACGGACGTGAGTTTCCTAGCGAACTTGTGCTGGTCATTGATGACGATTCTAGCCCTGTGTTCGTCCCAACGACAGGCCGACCCTGACTCATGACGCTTGGGGCGCTGGAGCGGTCCTCGAGTGCCGGGGGTCCGCTCTGGCGGTAACGAGCGACCCACTTCGACACCCGTGGCACGAGCGATACCGGCC
>CALIZH010000129.1 GCA_938028585.1 uncultured Actinomyces sp.
TGAGACACGGCACAAACCTTCTACTCACGGACCCACGACGCATGGGAAAGACCTTCTGGATGCGTAACTTCGCTTAGGAAGAAGCTGGCTTCCGCTGCTACTTCATTGACTACGAGGGAGTCTTTACCGTGCATAACTGCCTCATCAATACGGCAGACGCCCTCATCAAGGAGAGGAAACTCCCAGAGCGGGCACTCACCAAGCTCAAGACCATCTTCGACAATTGCGATCACGAAATTTCTCCAGGCCCCATCACGCTTAAGACATACCACCATCAGACATCACCGCACGTTCTCCTCACGAATGTCCTCACGGCACTTGACGATGATGAAGATGACGCCATCCCCGTCGTCATGATGGATGAAGTCCCCATGGCTATTAACAACATTGCCGATCGAGAGGGGGCAAGTGCCGCAGAGGAAGTGCTTCAGACTCTGCGCGCACTCAGACAGAAGACCGCACGGGTTCGTTGGATCGTCACCGGTTCTGTTGGCTTCCACCACACACTCAAAAAGACCAACATGACCCAGGGAGTCCTGAACGACCTGGAGTCTTTGCGATTCGGCCCCCTTACAAATGACGAGGCTAAAGAACTCGCACATCGACTTTTACTCGGGGTTGAGCAAGATCCGAATGATGCGATAATTGACACACTCATTGCGAAAACCGGCGGAATCCCTTTCCTTCTTCACAAGGTAGTAGGGACACTCGCCCGTCAAAATTATGGAGTCTTCAAACCCTCATACATTGAGGAATGCTTTGAGGATTTCATCGACGATCCTGATGAATTTCGTTGGTTCGAACACTATCTCACTCGAATCGCACCTCATTACGGGACAAATGCAAAAATGGCCGACCAGATTCTACGAAGCACTCTTTCAGCGACAAACGACTGGACCTGCATTGATTCCCTTCCACAGGAAGATATCACACTCGAAGTCCTTGAAGACCTCATTAAGGACCACTATTTAGAGCGCCGAGGTCACTCCGTGCGCTGGCGTTACCCTGCACTCCAATACATTTGGGCGCGCAAGAAGGGAGTGTGGGATCGCCGATGAACACCGTCTCAATTTCTCGTTTCACCCCGTCGACAATGTCCGCGGAGTTGCTTGAGCGCCTGTTTGTGGTGCGCCATCCAATCCTTGAGGCGCTCATGAAGCATGTCAAAGGGCTTGGGCAAACGCCGAGTCCCCATCACACGCTCCTCGTCGGCCCACGAGGCGCGGGCAAAACACACCTTATTTCGTTGGTTTATCACCGCTCCAAGAGCCTTGCTGAAACCGGCAACGGCAAGCCTTTGCGCATCGCGTGGCTGCCCGAAGATCCATGGACGCTCGTATCCTATGGACGGCTTCTCGCTGCGATTCTTGAGCGAGTCGTGCCGAATTTCGACGATCTGAAGTCTGCTGAGTCCGAACTCGATGCGTATATTCGACATACCAGCCGTGAGGATGGCCCAATTCTGGTCCTTGCAGAGAATCTCGACCAGATTCTTGACGCTCTGGGGGACTCCGGCCAGCAGAAGCTGCGGAACCTGCTACAGACCGAGCCAGGTATCTTGGTCATCGCCAGTACGACTCGACTAGATAACAGTCTCTCGTCTCATGCAGCCCCCTTCTTTGGCTTCTTCGATACCATTCATCTCGCTCCTTTTTCCCCCGAAGAAGCCCGCGACATGCTTGCAACACTCGCACGTGAAGCTAACAACAAAGAGCTTGCAAAACGCCTGTTGGACAATGAATCAGTGGCACGGATTCATACGATCGCGCATTTGGCTGGAGGGCAGCCGCGACTGTGGGCGCTGCTCGGTAGCGCGCTCACGGTTGAGGACCTGCACGACCTTACGACATTACTCCTCAACCGCTTCGACGACCTGACCCCATATTATCAGGAGCAGTTGGCACGACTGTCA
>CALIZH010000130.1 GCA_938028585.1 uncultured Actinomyces sp.
CATGGCCGCGATTGGCCTGGCCGCCTACGTCGTGCGCGAGCGCTTCGGGGAGGACGCCATCGTCGGCTCGTTCGCCGCAGATCACCTGATCGCCCGCCCCGAGCTGCTGCGCAGCGCCGTCGAGACCGCGATTGACGCCGCGCGCCAGGGCTACGTCGTCACGATCGGCTTGACGCCCACCGAGGCCTCGACCGCCTACGGGTACATTGCCCCCGGCCCGCAGCTGAGCGACGGGGACGAGGCCGGGGCGCCCAGCGCTCAGGCGAGGGCCCGCCGGGTCGCTGAGTTCGTGGAAAAGCCCGACGCCGAGACGGCCGCGCGCTATGTGTCGGCGGGCTACCTGTGGAACGCCGGAATGTTCATCATGACCGCAGGGACTCTTGCTCGTGCGCTTACGCGTTTTCATCCCGACATGGATTCGCATCTGAGCGCGATTGGAAGTCAATGGGGACGTGAGGGCTTTGCCAAGACGCTCAGCGAAGAATGGCCCACACTCACGAAGATCGCCATCGATCATGCCATCGCCGAACCGCTTGCCTCTGAAGGGGGAGTGGCCGTTGTTCCAGCGACCGACATGGGTTGGACCGACGTGGGTGATTTTGACGCGCTTGCGCAGATTAGCTCTGAAGGTCAGGCCCTTCGGATTGACTCTCCTGGTTCATTCGTCCGATCTTTGACCGGCCAAAAGATTGTTTTGGTTGGGGCGCCGAACATGGCTGTCATCGCTACAGAGGACGCAATATTGGTTGTTGACCGTAATCGCGCGCAGGACGTGAAACACGTGGTTGACCAGTTGACGCAGAGCGGAGAGGAAGAACTCCTTTAGGATGAAGACCATGACTCGACACGCGCGTGCACACCTATGCGCAGCAACAAGCGCTTTGCTGCTTCTCCTTGCTGGCTGCTCCTCAGCCCCTGCCTCACATGCTCAAACTCAACTGTGCGGAATTTCTGACGCAGCTGGGTGGGATAGTACGACCTCGCAGACTCCGGCGAAACGGGCAATTTCGCAGGCGGCCTCGGAAATCGGAGGGGAGGCAAAGTTTGCCACCGGCGAAGGTGAATTGGATGCCCTTCTCAAGGGCGGATGCACCATTGTTGTCTCCGAAGGTCAGGGAATGACCCAGGCCATCACCCAGGCGGCAAAGAAAAACTCGACAGTCCGCTTCATTACCGTTAATTCTGGCTTCGAATCAGCAAATAAGACTGTCGAGCCCAGTAATGGCAAGGCTGTTGTCTCACGCGCAACCCAGGGCGCCTATATGGCCGGCTATGCTTCCGCAGGTTTGACGACGACCGGAACTATCGCCGGATTTGGTGGGGTTGAAACCAGCGAACGCCAAGCGCTGATGGATGCTTTTGCTCAGGGAGTCGGCGCCTACAACCTCTCATACGGGACATCGATTCGCTTTGAAGGATGGGATACCACCCGCATGCGCGGAACCTTCACCGGAAACGATGACCCGGCAAGTATCAAGGATGCAGCTTCAAAGGCACTTGCTGCGGGTGCGGATATTTTGGTCCCCTTCGCGGATGGTGGAAACCAAGGTGCGCTCCAAGCACTTGAGGCAGCTGGAAATAACTCGGCCCAGCGCGTGGTGTGGATGGGGGATGATCTTCCCAGCGATCTTCCCCAGGTCATTACGGCGGTAACGACGACCACGAAGGACCACGCGACCGAGGCTATTACTTCCGCACGAGGAAACGATTTCTCAACGAATGCAGTTATCGATTCCCTTGATAATAACGGCGTGACACTGGCTCCTTTCGCTGCTCATGAGGCGCTCATGACCCCCGAGCTCAAGGACTCCTTGGCTTCGATGCGCCAGCAGCTGCTCACGGGCGGCCTTGTGATCACGACTCAATTTGATCCCCTGTTGATTTCTCCTCGTAAGTGAAGGCCCCCATGGAACACGCACACCAGAATTCCTCCTATCGTCGAGGCCCGGTGATCCTTCGCGGAGGAAAGATCCCTCGCGAAACATCCGATACCGGCCTGCTGCGCCCCCAGTCCTCTGCGGATTGGCTGCACGAGGACCCGTGGAGGGTGCTTCGTATTCAATCGGAGTTTGTTGAAGGTTTTGGAGCGCTTGCCGAGTTGGGGCCGGCGGTGTCGGTTTTCGGCTCGGCTCGAACCCCTGCTGGAAGTGAAGATTGGGAGCGTGCGCACTCTATTGGCTCCCTATTGGTTCAGGCGGGCTTTGCCGTGATTACCGGTGGTGGACCGGGAATTATGGAGGCCGCCAATAAGGGCGCGTGGGAAGCGGGAGGAACCTCTGTTGGCTTGGGAATCGAGCTTCCCCACGAGCAAGGAATGAATGAATGGGTAAATGTCGGAATTAATTTCCGCTATTTCTTTGCCCGCAAGACCATGTTCATGAAGTATTCCTCGGGCTTTATTGCTATGCCGGGTGGTTTTGGCACGATGGATGAGCTGTTTGAGGCTGCGACCTTGGTGCAAACCGGTAAGGTGCATTCCTTCCCGATCGTATTGGTTGGACGCGAGTATTGGGGTGGATTAGTTCAGTGGATTAATTCGACCATGAAGGAATCGGGAATGCTTTCAAGCAATGACCCTCAACTTTTGCACGTGGTCGATAGTCCCGAAGAAGCTGTGGAAATAGTAATTGGACACAAATAATTCAATACCTTACTAAATCACGGCATTCTCGGTAGAATAAATGTGTTTTTAGCGGTATTTAATACCCGGCGTTCAGAAGGGAAACGAACATGGCAGCTATGAAGCCGCGAACCGGAGATGGTCCCCTCGAGGCAGAAAAAGAGGGTCGTGGGATTGTCATGCGTATCCCCAGCGAAGGCGGCGGCCGTCTGGTTATCGAACTCAGCGCTGAAGAAGCACAGGAACTGGCTCAGGCCTTAGCTAACGCTCTGTGAGGCACTCAGAGCCTCCTCAAGAGTCAGGCTTCCGACATAGAGAGCCTTGCCAACAATCACTCCATCTAGATAGCCTTCACGCCTCAAGGTGTGGATATCGTCGATATGACGGATTCCTCCTGAGGCAACCAGAAGCGTAGGTGTTTTCGCCCGTAGATCTCTGAGTAGGTCTACGGGCGGTCCCATAAGTGCCCCGTCTCGTTGGCGCTCGGTGACGATGTAGCGCTGCACACCCGCTTGATCCAGAATGCGGCAGACTTCCCAAAGATTACCCGCGTCCCCATCAACGCCTCGTGGACGAATTCGATCGCCCTCTACGTCAATGCAGATGTTGAGGCGCCCGGCGAACTCAGCGATCAAGGTGCGGACCCGATCGATATCAACCAAGGCCTGAGAAGCCAGATTGACGCGATCGGTACCTGCCTGAAGCGCAGCTTCGATATCGTCCCCGCTGCGTACTCCACCAGACCACTCGATGCGGCATTCAGGGGCGTGTCTGCCTGAGGTGGATGCTCCATATCCGCGGAGCTCAGAAATCACCTCAGAAAGCAGATCTGAGTTGCTTCCTCGCTCAAAGGCCGCATCAATATCGACCAGATGAATCCAGCGAGCGCCCTGAGTGACGAAGGAACGCGCAACCTCGAAGGGATCAGCACTGGCCTGATCCTCACGTCCGTCAGCCTTACGGTGCGTGAGGGCCCGGCCATTGGCAATGTCAAGGGCGGGGAGAATATCCAAGACTCAGTTGTTTCCGTGATTGAGGGTTGCTTGGTACATCGGTGCGAAGAACTCACCCAGCCGTACAAGAGTTTCGTTCAGTGCATCGCTGGAGCCGTTCTTTTCCTCTTCCGCGATTTGCGCCGCATGCTCGGCAATGATGCGCACGATCGCAGAACCCGAGATCGCGCCATCTGCTCCCGCCTGGAGTGCTGCGCGGACGTGCTCGGGTCGGGAAATCCCAAAACCCAAGAGAACGGGAGCCGCCGCTTCTTCACGAAGCTTTGC
>CALIZH010000131.1 GCA_938028585.1 uncultured Actinomyces sp.
ACCACACAGCATTTCGAGTGCTGCACCTTCGGCCGCTCGGACACGCTACCTCGGCACCCCACAATAGCGGATCTGGCAGGATGGGGCAATTCCACGCCAACATAGACGAAGCGACCTAGACTGACGACATGGCAAAACGGCGTATCGATCCAGCAGAAGGCCACACCGCGCTCCTCACGTGGTACCGCGCCCCAGAAAGCGCTACACGACAAACTCTCTTCACCGCAGTGCGCTACACGCTTGAAGAAATTGCCGAACTTCACCCCGGTCGCGCCGTCGAGCTCCGCGTCCCCCCGGCCGGTGCGACGCAAATCCTCCCGGGTACAACTCACCGCCGAGGGACTCCCCCGGCGGTGATCGAAATGTCGCCACGCACATGGCTGGAACTCGCCTGCGGCCTGCTCACATGGGAGGACGCCTCCAACGCAAACCAACTTCAGGCCTCGGGACAGCGCACCGACCTATCGGCCTACCTTCCGCTATTCCCAAACCTGCGCGCAGACTGACTCAGGCCTCGATAGCCGGATTCTGAATCTGGTCAAGGACCTGCGCGACCCCCTCAACAGGAGCAAACCACTTATTAGTGCGGTTCACGACGCCCCGCTGGGCGATCGCTGCGATAGCTGCAGAAACCGCGGCAAAAGCGACCACGGAAACCAAGGATGCCGTGCCATCATCATCTTGAGGTGCGGCCTGACCGGTCACAGCCTTCCACCCCAGCTCCGCGGCTTTTCCGGCCACGAAACCGACGGCCATCGACAGCCCTGCGGTAATGAGTTTCTGGCTAAGACTGCTTCCCATGATGACTCCTTGCGTCAGATAGCATCGAACACTCGATACTGACATTTTGCCCTATCACCGCGGGAATATCTCTCCTTCCATGCACTATTGCTTAGACTGGTACGGTGCGAAAGACCAAGACCGCCTCCCCGACCGCCCAACGCTCAGCGCATCTGCGCCGCCTCAGCATCACGCTCCTTGGCGCGCTAGCCCTCAGCGCGTGTTCTCCCTCCATCCCACAGGGAGCACAGTGGACAGATGACCCCTTCCGCACAGACTCAACGTCTTCGGCTCAGGGAACCACGGCCTCGACAACGAAGAACCGCGCGACCACGGGCAATACCGACGGGATTCCACGAGGAAGCGGAACCCTACGCGTCGCTTACGCGCCGGGCTGGCAACTTCCCACTGATTACGTCTCTGCTTTCGAGGCCGCCAGCGGCTACACCGTCGAGCAGAGCGAGTACACTCCGAATGCTTCGCAAAATGCCGACGTCATCTTTGGCGTCGATTCAAAACAAGCTGCAGCTTTGGGCACGCTAATCCCCGTCGGCAATGACCCGGTTTGCGCATGGGCTGATCGCTCATGGTTCTCCGCAAATAGCAAGGCACTCCCCTCTTCACTCAAGGATCTTTCCTCGGCAAACTTCGCCCCTCTGACTGCGATTCCTTCCCAGGATTCCGAGGCCGGCGCCGCGTTTGCTGCGAAAGCCAGCTCAGTCCTCGGCGAGGACTACGAGGACTGGAAAGAAAACCTGAACGACGCGCATTCGATCTCTTCCTCCGCGGAGGAAGCCTTGGGACAGTGGACCGCTACCCTTGCGGATGATCGCCTTTCACTCATCTCGGGTGCGACCAGCGCGCAGGGCTCCCACCAGCGTCCGATCCTGATCTGGGATGCGCGCTTGGCGGTTGCTGCAGCCTCCAATACCGGCACCGAAAGCCGCGCCGAGGCTATCCCTGGGACCTGCGTGGATTCAACCGTTTCAGCCGCAGTCCCGCAGTCTTCTTCGAATTCCGAGGCCGTTCACTCCTTCCAAGCATTCCTCGAATCCCAGCTGGGGAAGAATGCCGCGGCCTATGCGGGACTTGCCTATAACGATGGAGTGCCCGAGGACTCGCAGGCCGCGTGGTTCATGAAGCCGGTGAAGTAGGCAGGACGCCTGCAACCTTTGCTTTCGCCTGAAGCCGTTCTTTCTTACGCTCTCTGACCCATTGGTGGCATGCGCGCGCTGAAAGAGCCAATAGGGCAAGCACTCCCAAAGACGAACGGATCAGCGTCATCAAGACGATGTGAGTCGCACCTGAACTGGCAATATCTGCAGCGCCGAAAATAATGTCGGCACTCAGGGCCGTCAGAAGAATAATTCGAGCACGAGGGTGACCATTCCATGTCATGACAGCAGTAATGATTTCCATGACAAGAAGGATCAAGGTTACAAAAGCGACAATCAGCCTCATCGTCAAAATGTAGATTTGCTCATCGGCGACATCATCAATGCCGATGACATTAAGCGCGATGTATTTCCAGGGATTTTGAAGGACTAGATAGGTCTGGAACAGCTCGGTTGCAAACATGAGGGCAACCAGGACCATACCGACAACCAGTTGGACTGGGCGCTGGCGATCTGCTTGAGAATCGACATCATGGGCATCTGCCATTTCATGGGCATCATCATCATTGGGCTCAACGTCTTGAACATCCAATAGGTACAGATCGCCATCGGTGATGACGCGGTCCCCACCACCATTTTTATCGTGGTAGGAACTGAAGAAATCGGGAAGAATCTCAAGCTCTGCCGCGGGGTTAGCGAAGAGGACATCATCGACAATGAAGTTGCGCTCGATGTCGATATCGGCATCGATCTTATGGGTGATTTGGAAGGTCAAAAGACTCAATCCGACAGCACGATCAAAGGTTCCCGCTGCAAGCCATTCGACGCGACGACCACCCGGAAGAACCCAGCCATCAGGCGTCCGCCAAAAACGCACGTGATGGCGTTCTGAAGAACGTCCAGGAACCGCTTTTTGGTAGGCAAAGTCCTGCTTACGCCCAAAGAGTACAAGGTTTGAAACTGGCGCAGCATCGTAGCTTCTTCGACTGATGAAGGCCCGTATCACTCGAAAAACTGTCTGGGGCGTAATCGGGTCAGCACGTACCCATCCGGCAGCGGTCATGGCAGCGTGAATATCGATCTCGCTACCAACAAGAGCAAGGTTCACTGGGTCACCGAGGAGACCATCAGCAGTCCTGGTTCGACCAATGAAATAGTCGGGAACATACAGCCACGTGAGCAACTGATGGATTCTGGGAAGTGCGAGGTAAGCGGTAACTGCCCAGCAAATCAGGAACCACGCAATAGCGGTAGGTTTGAGTTTGATTGACCCCGCCAAGAAAACGTAGGCGAGCCACAGTGTTGCCACACCAGAGAAGATAAAGAACAAGGCATCGACAACATCATCGAAACCCCAGTCGCGGTCCTGCGTAAACGAGAGTTTGTCAGATGCACGCTGGTAGACAGGGGGTTTCTGGGGACGCGGGCGCGAATGAGCGGAGGCGTTTTCGCCTTCATAGTTCGACTCAATGGCCGATACGTGATTCTCGCTCATGTCCCTTCCTCATGCGTAGACGTGTAGCCACAAGCCTAGTCTGAGAAGGCTCATCCTTCCGCTTTTCTGGGAGTCTGCATTTTCATCATTTGGAGCTCGACTGCGCAGTTTTTCTGAGCTGATGTCATTGCTAAAAGACTTAACAAGAAGAGATTGAGGGCGCCCGGAAAGAGACTCAACAGGCGCCCTCGTGGAGACGCAGAATGTCAGGGGGTGTTTCTCGTCTCCGCTCCTCACGTTAGCGCCGACGAGAAACCATTCGAAGGTTTTTACTTCTGTGTTTTTCTCGAGATTTTCCCTTAAATAAGAAGGTATCGAGCATATGTGACAACCATGTCTACCGAAATAAAACAGGGTGATGCGATTTGAACAAAATTGGCAAACCAACACCCGTGACACACAAATAAAACACCCTCCAGCCTTAAAAAGGACTTTAGTCCCATTCTTGGCTGAAGGGTTGTTTAATTCAGCGAACTCTGCGCTTAGGCGTGCTTACGAATGTAGTCTGCGAACGCCTCGATAGCTGACTTCACGAATCCCTGAGTCGTCGCATCAATGAAGCGACCATCTTCGCCGATGTCCTCATGCGAGATCTTCATGTAGACCTCGGGCTGTGTCATCAGCAAGGGGTTGAAGAACTCAAGAGTCTGACGGGTTGCAATCTGCCCAATAGCAGCACCGACCGATCCCATGGACGCGCCCACGACGTAAACAGGCTTACCACCGATAGGGTTGGATCCCCACGGACGACCAAACCAGTCGATAGCATTCTTCAGACCACCAGGAATCGAGCGGTCATACTCGGGGGTTGCAATCAAAACCGCGTCGGCGTCTTCAAGGATCTTCTTGAAGTCCGTGGCAATTTGCGGGTAGTTCGCATCGTAATCAGGGCTGTACAGCGGCAGCTTCGAGAAATCAGCCTCAACAAATTCCAGATCAGCGGGAGCATCGGCAATCATCGCACCAAGCAGTTTGCGGTTAATGGAGGTCGACGACAGCGAACCGATGATGTAAGCGACCTTGTAAGTCATAGGACAAGCCTTTCTTTCAGGAGCCGCATCGAGCAGCACTGCAGGCATAAACGCCTCCCAGTTTCAGGTTTATTCCGACCTAAGACCTAGATCACAGAAGATTTACCAGGCGCCAGTACCACCGGTTCCGCGTTTGCGATCTTTGTTCTGACGCTCCTCGCGATCGGTTTGTTCCTGACGCTTTTGCATCTCTTCACGCTTCGCGCGTTGCTCTTTGGTCTCTCCCTGATAAGGATCTTTGGACTTATCTTGGTTTTGTTTGTCCTTATCCTTGTCCTGGTTTTGCTTGTCTTTATCCTTGTTGTCTTGGTTCTGCTTATCTTTGTCTTGGTTCTGCTTGTCCTTATCCTGATTCTGTTTGTCTTTATCCTTGTCTTTGTCCTGCTTGTCCTGGTTCTGAGCCTGCTGCTGCTTTTGCTGAGCACGATCATGAGCCTTGTCAGCATCGGCACCGCCACCGCCACCCTGCTGATTCTGGTTCTGCTGATTCTGCGTCGAGGACGCGGACTGACACGGGGCCACAACCTCGCCCATTTCTTTATAAATTTCAGCAGCGCGCGCACGATCCGTACTCATCGCCGCATCGCCCTGCTTTTCCAACGCAAGCGCCAAATTCATTCTGACGGTGCACTCATAGGAGTAGGTCTCAATTCGACCGTCCTCGATCTGCTTCGCCTTCGGAACCCGGTCCCAAGCAATGCGCAACTCAGCGACGGCCTCGTCAGGATGATCAAGCTTCACATGCTGCGTCCCCGCGTTGTAATGCGCAACCCAGCTGGCAGGGCCAAGATCTCCCCAATAAATCTGCCGTGAATAGGAGTTCAGCGCCCCCTCATTATTCCCCGCGCGCACACTGCGACCCGTATTCCATGCCCACAACGGCAGGACGGTCATATAAATTCCGACAGCTAGCGCAACCACAACAATGGGGAGAGACCACCACAGAGGGCGCAATAGCTTCCCATTGCGTCGCGGTTTCTCCGCCTCGTTCCTCTTTGCCGAGGCCGGGGTTGCGCTGGGGGCACCATCTCCGGTTTGAGTGCCAGCGACGGCCTCGCCATCTGCAGGAGGCTGATAGAAAGCGGTAGGACGCTGTTCCTTATCGCTGCGGCGCTTAAATCGCACGGGTCCTCCTCAGGGCGTGGATACGACCCGCGAAAATAGCGGCTTCCCAAGCTAATAGTGCAGTCAAAACAAGGGCCGATGGCCACAACACATAGCGCGAAGTTTGGATCGTATCGTTTGCATCGGCGATATTTCGAGCATTTTGAACCGAGGATGAAGCTGCGGAGCTAATGGCGGAATCATTGGGCGAACGAACCATATCGATACCAAGTTTTTGAGCGATCTCATTCAGCTTCTTGACATCAATCTTCGAAATCGCATCGGGGTTTCCGGGCTGGGAAAAATCTTTGATGTATTCAGGCTTCGAATCATCATTCTGCTTCCCTAGAGCGGCAACCTTCATCTTCCCGCCCTCTTCAGTTCCATAGCCGATGACCAAGCCCCCCGTCAGGAGCGGCTTGATCTTGTCCCACTGCTGAGAGTCGCCTCCGCCGGCACTTCTCCACGCAGAATTGTTCGAGGTCTCACCATCGGTGAACACGAAAAGCACGCGGGTATTTTCAGGATGCTTGTTTGCGGCTGCCTGCATTTCTTCCGCAATATACTGTGCGGGGCGATCCGGGGATGAACCTCGCGAAGAGGAACTCACTTCCTGAGTCAGTGTCGAAACAAAGGAACGAACCGCACCAAGGTCAGAGGTCAGAGGAAGCTCAGTATCGGCCTGGGAATCCCAGGTGATAATGCGATAACGAGCACCAGGAGCAGCTTGAAGGATCTGCTCAACATCGTGGCTCACGCCTTGAAGACGAGTCTTTCCACCTTCCCAATCCTCGGCGGCCATCGAACCGGTCCGGTCAATCGCAAGCCAGACCTCGACATTGGTCGTCACTTTTTGCGCTTCACCGGGAACTGAAGGCCCGATCAAGATGGAGAGCAGTGCGCAGGTAATAGCACCTCTGCGCACGAGGTCCGACGTTCTAAAGGGACGATGACGCCGGGCACTCCACCAGGAGAAGAAAGCGCACGCTGCAATGATCACAATGATGATTGCAACCGACATAAGGGGTCGGAAGGAGAGCGACAATATTCCTCCTGCGGATCGGATCAAACACTGGCAAGTATAGTGCCCATCTCAAATTCATCCTCTTAGGGAAGCTATTTGACATCTGAAGTGATCCATCGCTAAATTCATTTGTGTATCATGGTCTCCTGATACACACCACAAAGAATAATCGAGGCAAGATGAAAACCCTCCGAAACATCGCCGCCGGTTCACTCGGACTGGCGCTCGTTTTTTCCTCTTTTACTGCCATTGATGCTCAGGCCGTTGAACGCGTTCCCGGACAAATCAATGGCGATCGCAGCTCCGGTTGCGTCGTTGACTGGACCGCACGCGCCATGCTCGATCAGAACATGGACAATATTCCGGTCGGACTCCGAAAGGGCCCTTACTCAACTTCCGGCTTCATGGAGACCGTCCACCCCGACTACGGCAGCAAGGCCGTGCTTGAGAACCACCACTGGTTCAACCCTGTGAGCGATGTCCAGTACTGGCGCATCCCGATCGGTGCCGAATTTGGGATCCTTCCTGGCGCAACCCTGACTGTGGATCTTCCCGACGACATGACCAACGTCCGTCTGATTAGCGACCTGAGCACCGAGGTCAAGAACGCCACGGTCGATGAGTTCATGGAGCGTCAGACCTTCGGAGCACTGGCACGCAAGCTCGATTGGGATATTGTCCCCAACGCAACCCAGACCGATGCAGCGCGTAATATCTGGACTCTGACCTTCCCGAATGGTCTGCCGGAAGGCCACGCTGCGGTCGTTGAATTCGTCGGAACCGGTGACCGTACGAAGCACTACGAGGCAACCTCTCACTTCCGCGGCCTGCGCGAAACAGATGAGAAAGGCAACGCATGCCTGACGACTCCTGAGCCTGAACTCACTGTCGGACAGTGCCAAGCCGGAGTCGTTGGCCGCACGATTTTCTCGCCCTACTCGAAGGATATTGACCTTCGCGAAAAGTACTCCGATCGCTGGCAGGGAACCGGCGCCCTCTGGGGCGAGGCCGGAGCTGACGGCTGGGATCCTTCACGCCAGTACTCTGATGCCGCCGGCGCAACACGTCGTATGCGCTTCTATGCTGCAACCAAGCGCGAGCTGAACAATGCAACGATGACCGTCAGCGCTCCCCAGGGCGCAACCTTCGACGAGGCCTCGATCGCCTCTGCATTGACCCCCGGCGGCGGCGCTCTTGTCAGCAATGGCTTCTCACAGTCGGTGACGGAAACTCCCGCCCTAACCGTGAGTGCCGATAAAAAGACTCTGACCTTCACGATTGCACATATGCCGGAGAACTCCTCCTTCAGCGTTGAGGTGAACGCTGTGCTCACCGGCGAGAAGGCACACCAGACCCCGACCTCGAAGCCCATGGTCTTCTTCCACACCTTGGTTGGTTCCATCCCCGGATGCGAGGTCTCGCCGACTCCGACCACCCCGGCAACTGAGCCCACTCCCGACAAGCCTCAGGAGCCCAACAAGCCAGAAAACCCCAAGGCTGAAAACCCGAAGAAGGCAGGCCCTCTGGCACACACCGGTGCTACGAGCGGAATGGTTCTGGGCGCAGCAGGAATGACCCTGATTGCTGGTCTTCTTGCAGCTAAGCGTCGCAAGGCCTAAGCGCTTCAGGCAATAAATCATTGTGGGGCCGCAGCTGATGCTGCGGCCCCACAAATGTATTCACGAGCAACCGAGGCAGGCTCAAAGAATGCTGTCTAAGCCCCTACTTCGTCTAAGCCCCTACTAAAGGATCCCGCTCCGTCTCTTTCCTGGGCCTCAGAGCTTGGCAAAACCAACAAGCCCAAGGAAGGCCACGATGGCAACTGCTAGCCAGGCCACGGGAGTATTGACGCGGTCAGTAACCGTGACGCGAGCATCGCCCTCAACCTCGCGTTTCTGCTGGGCCTCGATATTTTGAATAATCGAATCCACTGTGCCGGAGCTCGACATCGTATAGAACTCGCCACCGGTGGACTCAACCTGGTTCTTCATATCTTCGCCCTCAGTGGTCAGCGTCGAACCCGGGTAGAGGCCGATAACCTCAACCTTCTGACGCTTCGCAAAGTCAATTGCTTCCTTGAGGGAATACAAGCCTTCACCATTGACTTCATTATCCGAGGCCAAAATAATCGTCCGCGAGCGCTCTTGATCTGTGTGGTCAAAACCAAGCACACAGGATGCAAGACCATCACCGATGAGGGATGCTGCTTGCTCATCGGGATCGTCAGTTCCCTCAAGATACCGAGCAAGATCATTGGTGATCCGGTATCCGTTCGAGGTCTTCGAAATAACGCCATTCCTCAGGAGCGAACTCAAGGTATCGAGGTTGTCGTTCACCATCGTGTAATCATCAGTCAGCGGGAACTTCCGAACCGAACGAGCATTCCACAGGTACAAAGACACACGCTCGCCATTGAAGTGCTCAACAAGGCTCTTGAAGGCATCACCGATTTCGCCGTCATATTCCAGCATCGAACCTGATGCATCTAGGCATAGAACGATATCTCGCGAGGCTAGGCGACGGTCATCAACTCGACGGTCAACGGGGTTTGCAGCGACGACAGAAAGCGCTACGGCAGCAGCACAAAAAACAGCAAGCAAACCAGCAACCGCCATACGCGTGCGGCGCATCAATGCGCGGTAACGCGGTAAGTCACGTACGTAACCGGTATTGGCAACCCAGCCTCGACGTTCCCTCGCATGAAGACGTAGACCGACCCGCCACCAGCCAAAAGCTGCGGCGACGGCAATAACACCCAAGACGACGGCAATGAGGTACCCATACCTCATTTCTTCACCACCTCCCGCGCGTAATCCATGACGAATGCGGGATCGAACTGAGTTTCTTTGCCATTGGCCTCTGAGTCTGCTTTAAAGCTGTCCTCGCAGGCAGAAAGAGCATCCGCAAGATCAGGCCATGTGGGAATGAGCTTTCGGATCTCAGACACGGTTGCAGTCTCAAGATCGCGACCGGTACGTTCAGTGCCCAGCGCGCGCAAAATACCCGCGACTGCCAAGTGCACCCCGCGGTCATCCAAGTCGCCCGTGTTCAAGCGCCCCTCGACCTCGTCAATGAAGCCCAGGTAGCGCTGACGACGCTTCTCATCCAAGGGAATAAGTGCGATCTGATTCTGCTCCTGCAAACGGTTCGAGCGCAGCCAGCGGATCAGCCACACTCCTACCCACACCAGGACAAGAGCCAGAAGCAAGACTCCAATAATCCACATCCAGTTCGGGTAGTTGAGAACCTCGCGCAATTCACCGGACACGACTTTCCCTTTCCAATGCGGAGAGAAGAGTGCGAACAACCTGATCACTGGACGAAACACTCACGCGGGTAATCCCCGGGATCTCAAGGAATTGACGCACTGCAGTTCGGCTTTGGTCGGCTCGCGCGGCGGCCTCGGCAGCAATCTGGCTATCCCCCAAAAGGAAGTCGGGAAGCGGGCCAGCGTCGACATCCACGATCCGAGTGCCCGCGGGGAGCTGCGTCGGATCCGCATCTGCAACCTGCATGATGAGCAAGCGGTGGTGGACGCTCAGGCGCTTGAGCAATTCCCGTGCACGAGGCGTGGGCTGGGGATGCGTTTCATCCGTGACCAAAACAATCAGGGAGCGACGGTAGGTTGCCGCCTGCACGCGAGCAAGAAGGGTTTCGAGATCCGAAGAGGGCGAGCGCAGGTCAATATCTTCCTCGAGGCGTCGCAGAATGAGTTCGATATGCGCATTTCCCGATCGCGCGGGCATGTGCCGCATACGTCCTTGGCAGCCCGACACCAAACCCACCTGGTCACCGCGGCTAGAGGCAAGCCATGCGACGACCTGACAAATCGTCAATGCAATCGCTTCTTTACTTTCACCCGAAGGGGCAAGTGCACTCATCGAGCGACCGGTATCAACAACCAGCATGACCTGAACATTCGCACTGGCTTCAAATCGCTTAACGATGGGCTTTCCAGCACGAGCGGTAGCCGCCCAGTCGATATCTTTGACATCATCGCCGGGCTTGTATTCGGCCATGTCCATAAATTCCCAGCCTTGCCCGGCACGCGCAGAATAGTGCTGGCCCTCCATCAAGGAGAGCAGCTTGCGCAAGATCGGAAGCTGAGTTCGACCGCCCAGAGCACGCAGCTGTGCGTTATTCGCGTGCGCTTTTTGATGCTGGTCGACGTCACCGAGGGTCTGAGACGCGCCCTCAACGACCCCCTTCTTCAGGATTGGGCTCACGGTACCGCTACCGCGTTGAAGACGGCGTCGATCAAGCCATCAACCGAAATCTCATCGGCCATCGCATCGAAGGTGCGAATGATGCGGTGGCGAAGAATCGCGTGACGAAGCTTCTTAATATCATCAGGCATCACGTAGTTGCGGCCGGCCATCAGCGCCACAGCTTGGCTCACGCGCATGAGAGCAATACCGCCGCGAGGCGATGCGCCCACTCGCACATGCTGCGAGAAACCGGGAAGCGGGTTGGGTCCCATTCCTCGAGTGGTATTGATGATGTCGACGATGTAAGCCTTCAAAGTATCGTGTAGGAAGACACGCCTGGTCATCTGCTGGAGGAAAGTCAGATCTTCCAGGGAGATGGGCTCCGCATCGATGGGCTTGTCCATAGTCCCCGCTTCGATGCGGTTAAGAACCTCAAGCTCCTCCAAGGGCTTGGGGTAGGTGATGATTTCTTTCATCAAGAAGCGGTCCATCTGCGCTTCGGGAAGCACGTAGGTTCCTTCTTCTTCAATGGGGTTCTGAGTGGCCATCACCATGAAGGGCTTGGGCAGCGGATAGACAATTCCACCAATGGTGGTCTGCCCTTCCTGCATGGCCTCGAGCATGGCAGATTGGGTCTTTGCCGATGAACGGTTGATTTCATCGAGAAGCACGATATTGGCGTGGACGGGTCCCAGTTCCGTTGTCATTTCATTTTCGGCCTGGTTCCAGATACGCGTACCAACAATGTCGTTCGGCATCAGGTCTGGGGTGCATTGAATGCGGTGGAATGAACCCGAAATTGCCTGTGCAATCGTTTGAGCAGCCGTAGTCTTTGCCAAACCGGGGACAGATTCCATCAGGATGTGTCCCTGAGCCAACAGGCCAACAATCAGGGTTTCACGAAGGTTTTCTTGGCCGACAACGCGCTCTGAGAAGATCTTCTGGATACGGTCCAGGAGCTCTTTGCTGCGTTTGAGCTCATCATCGGTGAGATAAGTGGACATTCAGGAAACTCCTGGCTCATTGAATAATTACGAATATCTTACTGTTTTTTAGAAGCGCATTCAGGTTCGCGAGTCACAGGTCTTTCCCAATCACTGCGTGCTACTGGGAGTGGGCAAGGTGATTGGAGGTACGGAAAAACTGGGCATGGAGACTGAAATGGTCGGAATATGCGTCACCGTTGGGGTATGAGAACTCTTGATCGTCGTATGTGCACAGGCGCGAATAATCCCGAATACCAGCATGAAGATGACCGCAAGAATCCATCCCGTACGCTTCTTTTTTCGCGCGGCAGCCTGCGATTCATACCCGTAGGCGCCCGCGGAAAGACTATTGTCTGCGGGAGTTCCACCGGGATTACGCCAGGCCTCTTCCATTTCCGGAGCATTTTGCCGCCACAGACGAACGGTGTCCAAGTGCGTGATGTAGTCGGGCAACGGTTTCACACTGCCCTGTTCAACTCCCCGGGGTCCGTATTGGTTAAAGCTATCAACCAGCTCGATTTCCTGATCGAACAGTGAATCAATAGTCAGAGTGGGAACGTTTTCTTGAAGATACCCAAGCAATGAATCAAAGATGACTAATGACTCTGGGCTGATGAAAGCTTTGGGATAGAGCGGCAAGAAGGTCCCATCGCGATCAATGAAGATATAGGCCTTCCCCGTACGAAGAAGTACCGCAATGTTTGCAATGGTAATTTCAACACGACGGGTAACTAAGTTCGGATTACCAGCCTTCAATGGATCAAACCACTGCGCGACGAGCCTGTCACTTGAGACCATGAGGTGATGAGGAAGAATCATCGAGTATCCGCTGAGGTTTTCAGGAACGCTCGATAGAAGGTCTGTCCCCTCTGTCGAGGGATACGGAATCGAAGGAGCCGGCTCGGGATATCCCTTATAGAGTGGGAAGTGGTCGTAAGTAGACTTTGGTGTGGTCAGAAGCGGGTAACGCCGCAGCAGCTGGGGCGATGCCACGTCGTAGGCGATGTGGGCGCACGCAATTGCTCGGTCGATGATATCGCGGACCTCT
>CALIZH010000132.1 GCA_938028585.1 uncultured Actinomyces sp.
ATAGCGGGTGGTTTTGTGTTTCGCGCGTTACACGCGCTCAACAGGCTAAAGCCTCGAACGAAAAGCCGGGCACCCCCCAAGGTGCCCGGCCTCCTCCGAGGGAGGAGCGGAGGTCGCTACTCCTCCTCGGGTGCGGTGGAAAGCTGGTTAATGTGATGGCACAGGAGGGCACGGTCCTCGCTCACGACCATCATCGAGATGACGTCGAATCGGATGGACATGTCGCCTCGATCCACGTTCTCCGCGAGCCACTTGGCGGCGAGGGCCTCGCGTTTGCCTCGGGCGTTCTCCTCTTCGGGGAAGCCGTCGGTGCCGCGGGTCGCCTCGACGTCGACAAACACGATGGCGTCCTCTTCAACTGTGACGATGTCGACGGTTCCGAATCCATCGGGTGCCTCCCAGTTGGTATCGAGGATCTCGTAGCCCCTGCGGTCCAGGAGCCTCTCGGCTGCGGTGATTACCTTCTCATTCAACTTCTTCATGGTATGACCTCCATTCAGTCTAGGCTCACCCCTGTGGTTTGCCTTGTGACACGGAGGACACATGGGTTCCGGCTTCGCACAAGGGGGAAGCGAAGCCGAATAATAGAAGATGAATACCTCCCGGCGCTAGTTTTCCGAAGCGCAGCGTTTTATTTCAGCAGACATGAAAACCTCCCTCCCACTGCCGAAAGAAATCGAAAAAGTATCGTGGCCCTTGGGCGGTGCCCGGGTTCCGTGCGAACGTGCGGGGAATAAGGGAGGCAGGGCGGGGCAGTTGCATCGGAGGTCGTGTGGGGAACTGGCGGGAAGCTCCCGCTCAGAGGTGCCCCGCCGCTGGGGCTGTGAGGCGACACTATGGGACACCCCTTATTTCGGAAACGTGGCATTTGCAGTAGAATGATGACTTGTGTTTGTCCGACATTTTCGGGGCCATGAGGCGGTGAGTTCCCCGTGACGTACAACAACAAGGCCAAGCTCAAGAGCCTCTACGTCAAGCAGATCCTCGAGGAGGAGACCGACTCCGAACACGGCCTGTCCATGAGGAAGATCATCGAGAGGCTCGAGAAGGCGAATGCCAAGCCTATTGACCTGCGCGAATCCGACGGTTGCCTGTGGGTAATCGGTGGCGACGAGCTTGATACCCTTATGAAGGAGCTCAAGGAACAGGGCGCTGAGTTCAAGTACAGCCTCCGTGGCGGCAATGCCACGGACAATCGCAGCGCATGGTGGATCAAGGGCTATCCAGAGAAGGTCGAGCCCAAGGACGAGCCACAGGGAATCAGCGAGGAACAGCTCGCCTCTATCGAGCCCGGTTCTTTGGTGTTCCATAAGGCGTTTGGCTATGGCGAGGTGCTCGACCTTGACGACTCCTACATCGCCATCGCATTCGACAACGATGACAAGAAAAAGAAGCCATACCGCAAGCTGGTGTTCCCCGGAACCTTCTACCAGGGTATCTTGCAGATTGGATAGCCGCTGTGAGAAGAATAGATGCAGTCCCTGATAGAAACGTGTTGGTTAAGTGCATGCGTGACGATTGGCTCGGGCGCAACACGGACCTAATAGAGTTTGCCGGGATTCTTGATTCCCTTGAGGGGGGATTCTCGCTGTTTCTTGATGCGGAGTGGGGCAGCGGAAAAACCTTTTTCGTAAAGCAGCTAATCTGCCTGCTTGAAGAGTCAAATCCCTTCATAGGGTCACCTGGCGATCTTTCGGATTTGATGGCAGAAGACGCGCCACTTACGCGTTTTTCGAGCCTGGATGGATATTTGCCCGTTTACTACAACGCCTGGGAAAATGATCATTGGGATGACCCACTGCCTTCGTTGGCCGCTGCAATAGCCCTGCAGGGTGATATGAGCGCTTCTTTCAGAAGCGATACGGAAGCTTCCGAAAAAATTGCCGGTTCGTTGGACGCGATTCTTGGCATATTTGGCCGAAGTGGCTTCAGCACTTTAAGAGAAGCCTTTACCGGAAAAGATTTGATAGAAGCCTATCGAGAAAGGGAATCGCTCAGGCTGTCTGTTTCACGGCTGGTAGACTCCGTGCTTCCTGAAAAAGCGAACACCCTGCTTCTCCTAATCGACGAGCTCGATCGGTGTCGTCCTTCTTTCGCCATGAGAGTGCTCGAGCAGTTGAAGAACCTTTTTGTTGACGAGCGCGTAGTTGTTGTTTACTCGGTCAACTCCGCTCAGTTGTCCCATGTTGTTGAGGGGATGTATGGCCAGGGATTCGACGGTCAGCGCTATTTGTCTCGCTTTTACGATCTCTCGGTCCCATTAAGAAAGGTCGATGCGTCCAAGCATTTGCAGGTATCCGGGCTACTGAAGACTTCCAATCGATTTGATGTCATCGCATATGACCTAACTGAAGCATATTCAATGACAATGAGAGATACGAATAGGTATCTTACGGAGCTATTGAGGGTTCGTCCACAGGTGATAGAGAGCCGCAATGGCTTTGGGAACGACTGGATTTCCGCATTTGCCAATGCTGGGCTTACTCCAGTTATGCTTGCTCTTAAAACCGTAGACCTCGATTCCTATAAATCGGTGACTCAGCGATTTGATATTCAGCCGCTGTATGATGCCTTCGCTCTCTGCGACGAGGCTGTGGACTTCATGGATGCGACATGGGGCTCGTACATAAAATTTGAAGAAGGGACTCAGCCTTCGGACGAAGACAAGCGAGCAGCGAGGATGAAGCTTCTTGAGGCGCTTGTTTATAAGATTTGGTGCAACGATAGCAACAACCCAAAGTATCAACATTCGTATCGCGTCATTGGC
Organism: uncultured Actinomyces sp.; assembly: GCA_938028585.1. Taxonomy (GTDB): domain Bacteria; phylum Actinomycetota; class Actinomycetes; order Actinomycetales; family Actinomycetaceae; genus Pauljensenia. The sequence goes on from CALIZH010000132.1 coordinate 2,768, forward strand.
AGCAGTTGGGGTTTTGATTCTCTCCCACAGCTAGCAACGATCATCTAGGAGTTTCAATGAAAGGTGAAGAAAGATATTTATTAAACCTGCTTGAGGGAACTAAAACCAGATTCGTCATACCTGTGTACCAGCGAAATTACGACTGGAAGCTTGAGCAATGCAAGCAGCTCTTCGACGACTTGGAGGAACTGGTTCACGAAGGTGGCGAGTCCCATTTCTTTGGCAGTATCGTCTCTAAGGCTGACGGCGATATTCGCGTAATCATCGATGGCCAACAGCGCATCACGACTTCATATTTGCTGCTACTGGCGCTCGTTAGGCAATTGCGAGACGGCGGAATTACATCCTCGGATGAGAACCTCGCCGACATGGTGAATGAGGAATACCTCATTGATAAGTGGCACAAGTCTGAGAAGAAACTGAAGCTCAAGCTGATCAAGGACGATCAGGCAGCCTTCGAGGCCATATACACCGGCGATCCGGACAAGTTCGTCCAGGATTCAAACGTCACCCAGAACTACCTCTTCTTCTGCAATCGCATCAAGGCGTCTCAGCTGGATGCCGACCAACTAAAGGGCGCCATCGAGAAGCTGATGATCATCGACATCAAGCTCGACAAGGAAGACGACGCGCAAAGGATCTTCGAGAGCCTCAACTCGACAGGCCTTGATTTGAGCGAAGGTGACAAGATTAGGAACTTCATCCTGATGGGCCTCGACCCTGTGACCCAGGAGATTTGCTACGAGAAGTACTGGAACGGAATCGAGAAGAACACCGACTACGAGGTGAGCTCCTTCGCTAGGGACTGGCTTGCAGCCATCCGCAGGAAGACGCCTGCGATCAAGAAGGTCTACACCACCTTCAAGGACTATGTGAAGAGCCAGGGATTCGACACCGTTGAACTGCTTGCAGAGTTGCTCAAATACTCGGACCATTACCGCGTCATCACGAAGGCGAGCTCAGGCAACCACAAGATCGACGCCGTTCTCAGACGTCTCAACCTGTTCGACGCATCCGTTATGCGTCCGTACTCGCTCAATCTTTTCGAATGCAGAAGGCAAGGCGACGTGAGTGACAACGAGGTCGTGGCGTCGCTTCTCGCCGTGGAGAGCTACCTGTTCCGACGCTGGGTCTGCAAGGTTCCCACGAATGCATTGAACAAGGTCTTCGAGACACTTCACGGAGAGGTCATGCGCGGCGTCAAGGAAGACGGCTGCTATCCGGAAGTTCTAAAGAAGGTTCTGCTGTCCAAGGAGGGCAGCGGCCACTTCCCGGACGACAAGGAGTTCATCGCCGCCTACGCGGAGCGCGACTTCTACCGTATCGGCGGCTACAGGTACTACTTGTACGACCGACTCGAAAACGGCGACAGTCTGGAGTACGTGAACGTTGTCGAGAACCTGCGCGACGAGGTGTTCAGCGTCGAGCATATCATGCCTCAGACGCTTTCGAGCAGCTGGGTGGCTGACCTCGGTGAGGACCATGAGGCAATCCATGAACGCTGGTTGAACAGCATGGCCAACCTGACCCTGACGGCGTACAACTCCAAGTACAGCAACAGGAGATTCGTCGAGAAGAGAGACATGGAGGACGGCTTCAAGGACTCTGGCTTTAGAATCAACAAGTACGTGAGCCTGCAGGACGTGTGGGGAGAGAAGCAGCTTGAGGAGCGCGACGAGCTTATGCGCGAGAAGTTTCTCTCATTGTGGCCGATGATCTCCTCAGACTTTGAGTGGAGCAACGACGTCTACGACGAGCACGAGCTTGACGACGACTTCGACTTCTCAGGCCGCAAGATCGCCGCATACACCTTCATGGGTTCCCGTTTCACAACGAAGAACTGGGCTGAGGTGATCTGCGGCGTCTTGTCCATGGTCTACGAGATGGACCCTGTAGTGTTCCATAAGTTCGTGCCGGAAGGATCTGACTTCCCTGGGCGCTACTTCTCCTGGAAGCAGGACGGGTATCCGTTCAAGGTGGGCGAAGGTATCTACTTCAATGCAGGAAGCTCTACCTCCACAAAGATCGAAGCCTTGAAAATCATCTTTGAGGCCGCAGGGCTTGAGGGATCCGACCTTTCCTTCGAGCTATACAAGGTGAAGCCCGAGGTGGAGGATGACTTGCCGACGTTCCCGAAGACCGATGACGTTTTCGTCGGCGGTAAGGTCGAGATCTAAAATCTTGCGCATAACCAGCGAGGCTGACCGCAATCAGCGGCCAGCCTCTCTTTCTTTTACTTTTCAATTAGCTGCAATGCAAACTCGTGGTCTTCAAGCTCAAAATGCACTGTATCACCGGGACCACAGGGGCGATCAACGCAAATCATCTTCTCGCCACAGCAGTCCTCGAGTTCGCTGACCCTATGCCAATAAATGCACTCTTCCTCATGGGAGGTACTGTCGTAGCAGAGCTGATCGAGGGCATCGCCCTTATGAAGAATCGCTCGCAGCGACATCCTTTCCTGGTCGATGTTGATCGACAGGTCATACTCTTCGAAGCGCAACACAACCAGGAAATGATAATCGAAACCCGCGAATGCATTGCTTGTCGCAAATGCTTCAACGAAATACTGATCTTTGAGGACCTTATCGAGAGTGATCCAGTCTTGAAGTTCCTCGCTTTTACCTATCTCGTCTAGGAGCGCCGAATTCATCGCGATGGATACCTGCTTCTTCTTATGTCTCATCGCGCCTCCGCTCTAATCTTCATCGTTCGCCGCGGATTCTAAGCTTACAGCTAAACCGGCGTAGTCCTTACAAAAGGACACCCTTTTCTAGTTGCGCTCAAGGTTCCACATGCTCTGGTTCTCCTGGTCGCCCCGTGTCTCCTCCTCGGCTGGCTTCAGATCGTTGAACTCCTCGGCAAGCATCTGGATAACAGCCTCCATCTCGGCGTCCAGGTTGTCTCTTGCACGGATTCTGAGCAACTGCTGGTAGATTTGCGCCATAGAGTCCTTCAGGGCCTTGTGAACCCTCACAGAGGGTTGCACGACCACTTCCTCGTCCGTGGCGGCACACTGCGACACTCAACGGACGGAATTTCGATTGTGCAAAATCCGCTCCAGTTTACTCCCACTCGGTGGTTATAGTTTTGCCGTCTCGTCACTCCAGTTGCACCCAGTTTT
>CALIZH010000133.1 GCA_938028585.1 uncultured Actinomyces sp.
CCTTGCCCCGATAGTAGAGGACGTATTCGCCCATCATCTTGCGGTGCGCCACGTCGTCCAGCTCACCCAGAAGGTCGAGCACGAACTCCAGGTATTGGTTGGTGGACGCCATCGTTCATCCTCGCTTTCTCGCTCAACGCCACGCTCGCCTGATCCTGCGCTGCATTCAGCGGCCTTCCTCTACTGTGGCGTATGAAAACAGTGTAGGAGCCTGTGAGCGGTCCCGGTGACCGCGTTCGTTCATTGATCAACGAGGCCAGGGTTGGCTGCAGGGCTAGCTAGTATCACCGCGACGCAAGGGTTGTGAGGGCCTGGACGTCGCGCCTGAGAGCTCCGTTAGGATGGGGGCATGGCAGATAAGCGTGACCCGCACGGGATTGTTAACTTCTTTGTTCGGTACCTGGTTCTCCATGTGATCTTCCTGGTCGGGCTCCCGGTCTCCTATGCCATGGACCTGGCCCTCATCTACTTCTTTGGTTTCATGGGCTTCTTCACCTTCTTCCAAGTGCTGATAGCCATCACCCGAAAGTTCCTCGAGAAGGCCGGATCGTGGAACATTGTCGCGATCGTGGGGGCCGTATTCTCCGACGTGGCGGTCCTGTGGTGGCTGGGAGGGATAGTCTCGGGTTTTTTCGTGGACTCCAACTGGGAACTCGTGACTGCGTGGCTGCCCTACCACTTCGTCGCTGCTTTCTTCGCGTGGGGACTCCGCGAGTTCTTCTACTGGTTGAGCCCGCGAGATACTGCTACGCCCAGCGCCCCTGTCGATGCCGTTGATCCGGCTGTTACGGAGAACCCCACCAGCTCCGAAGACGCAGATGGAGGAATGACAAAATCGAGGGACCCACGAGGCATCATGACGTTCATCGTCCGATACCTGGTCCTCCACGTGATCTTCCTGGCCGGATTCCCGGTCTCCTATGCCATGGGCATGCATCTCATGTACTTCTATGGCTTCATGGGCATCTTCACCTTCTTCCAGGTGTTGATAGCCATCACCCGAAAGTTCCTCGAGAAGGCCGGATCGTGGAAGATTGTCACGATCGTGGGGGCCGTATTCTCCGACGTGGCGGTCCTGTGGTTCTTGGGATGGCTGATAGGAGGTATATCCAGCGGCCCCAGCTGGGGGCTCGTGACCCACTGGCTGCCCTTCCACTTCGTCGCTGCCTTGTGCGCGTGGGGACTCCGCGAGCTCATCCATGTGTTGGGCTCACGAAAAACTGCGGCCCCAAGTGCCGTGGATGCTGCCGCCGAACCGGCTGATTGCGCTTCCAAAAACACAGACGCCTTGACGGACACCCCCTCGAGCGCGGAAGCCGACAACCGATAAGTCGGATTGTTTATAGACAGGTCCGTTCGAGCATCACGCCATCGGCCACCAATCTCAACAAAGGGACACCGAAGCACTAGCACCACACAGATTTCAGGCAAGAAGCTTCGGCGGCTCCACGGTTCAAGTGACCGGGTGGAGTTTCTCGGTCTAAGTTCCCTTAGAGCTAACGCCCTTGTATATAAGCGCGCGGATAAGGGTACTCCGTAATTAAAATAAGACTTATCTTTGCAGCAAGGAGGACACTCAATGGCACGCTTGACACTCAAGGACATTGAATCACGCAGCGCCCCCCTCGGTGACCGGTCCACCTATGACCGAGAGTTCCTCTTCAACCTTCTAGCCGCTTACGGCAAACCGAAGAGCTCCATCACCCGCCTACGCAACGGCTCCTTGAACGTGGCAGCAGACCCCACCTGTGAAGTCGCCCAGAAAGACGTGGTCTATTTCCGCGAGGTGCCCACGGCCACGGAAACATCCCTCTTGGAAGCCGGGGAGCAGTTGCGCACCGCCGCTCACGTGCTTCGTTACACCCCACGCTTCGTCTTGGTCACCGACTACACCACGCTGATCGCGTGGGACACCAAGACCGGTGAGAACATCGTTTTTCCCTTGCGGGAGATCGCCAAGCACTTCACTTTCTTCCTACCTTGGGCGGGCATGGAGAAAGCACAGTACGTGGCCGAACGACATGCGGATGTCAAGGCGGCAGAGCAGATGGGGAAGCTCTTCGACGAGCTACTTAAGGCCAACCCAATTATCACAAAGGACGAGACCCTGCGCCACGGCCTCAACGTATTCTTCACCCGCCTATTGTTCTGCCTCTTTGCGGAAGACACCGGGATTTTCACAGACAACCAGTTCACTAACGCAGTAGGCTCTCACACCCAAGATGACGGTTCGGACGTCCACATCTTCCTCACAGAACTCTTCAAAGCCCTGGACACACGCGCCCCCGAGGATAAGCCCGCGTACCTCGCAGATTTCCCCTACGTGAACGGACGACTTTTCAGCAACGACCACGCACTATTCGTCCCCACGTTCACAAAGGCCGCACGCGCCATGTTACTGGGACTGGGTAAACTGATCTGGCGAGAGATCAACCCCGACATCTTCGGTTCCATGTTCCAGGCAATCGTCACCCCTGGAAAGCGCTCAGACCTTGGCCAGCACTACACATCCGTCCCCAACATTCTAAAAACCATCGAACCTCTGTTTCTTGATGACCTACGTGCGGAATTCGATGCAGCATGGGACAGCGCAAAAAAGCTCGAACAGCTGCTCAATCGCATTTCTGAGATACGTATATTCGACCCCGCTTGTGGAAGCGGTAATTTCCTGGTCATCGCCTACAAAGAGTTGCGTCGTCTGGAGCATGCAATCTTAGAGCGCCTGGCGCATCTCACCCCCTCCCACAATACCCTCTTCACGGACTCGGTGATCAGCATTGAACATTTCTATGGCATCGAAATCGATGATTTCGCTGTGGAGGTTGCGATCCTCTCACTATGGATCGCTAAGCACCAGATGAATCACGAGTTTGAGGATAAGTTCGGTACTGCTATCCCCTTAATCCCTTTGAAAGAAGCGGGGTCTATCCACGCGGGAAACGCAACCCGAATCGACTGGGATATTATCTGTCCTCATGACAACATGACCGAGGTTTATCTCATCGGCAACCCCCCATACAAAGGGGGAAAATCACAGAGTCCCAGCATGAAGGCCGACTACCCCTTTGTTTTCGGACAACGACCGTACTCAAAGGACCTGGACTACATCACCCTTTGGTTCATCAAAGGCGCAGACTATATTCGCGATACCCGGGCACAGCTGGCCTTCGTGAGCACAAACTCGGTAACCCAAGGCGAACACGTGGGCCTCATGTTCCCCATGATTTTCGAAATGGGTATCGAGATTGGCTACGCATACACCTCCTTTAAATGGGAGAACAACGCCAAGCGCAACGCAGGTGTGACCGTAGTAGTTATTAGTCTGCGTAACCGCAATAATGCACCTAAGCACCTGTTCCATAGTGGCCTATGCACACAAGTTTCTAACATTAACGGGTATCTAATCGACTACGATGATATCGCCGTCATGCGACGCACTACTCCGATTGTTTCTTTCCTACCCAGAATGGTACTGGGATCAATGCCGAAAGATGGCGGCCACCTTGTCATAAGCACAGAGGAACGCGAGAATATCACAGAAATTCACCCGGAGGCCGTGCCGTTTATCAAGAGGTACATCGGGGCAACGGAGTTTATTAATGGTCAGGACAGGTACTGTTTGTGGATCGAGGACGAGGATCTTCAGAAAGCGACAAGTATTCCTTGGATTGCTAAACGACTTCACAACGTCTCGAAATGGAGAGCAGCTAGCAGCGCCGAGACTACCAAAGAATACGCCGCCCACCCAAACCGCTTCAAACAGATCTCCTATAAGCCCACCGATTCAATCATTGTTCCGCGCCATTCCTCGGAACGACGCGAGTATGTTCCAATCGGCTATCTTGGCCCTGAAACTGTAATTTCAGATGCAGCAAACGCCATCTACGACGCTGAGCCTTGGCTATTCGCATTGCTGACGTCACGGATGCACATGGCGTGGCTCGGAGCTGTCGGCGGTCAACTGGAAACAAGGTACCGATATGGCGCATACATTGTCTACAACACTTTTCCCATTCCTCGTCTCTCTGACGCCACGAAGGAAGATCTAACACAACATGCATTCCGCGTGCTTGATGTGCGCGAATACCATTGTGAGTTCACGTTGGCTGAGCTGTACGACACGGAGAAGATGCCTGAGAATCTGCGCCAAGCCCATGCGGACTTGGACGTTGTTGTAGACCGTATCTACCGTAAACGGCCTTTCGACTCCGATGAAGAGCGACTCAGCCTACTTTTCACTCTCTACCAGCAAATGACTGCTAAGGAAGCGTCCGCCCAACAACCCACCTCAACCATCAAAGCAAGCCGCCGCACCCGAAAGGCAGAGTCATGAGTGCCCATATTGAGGACTTCACGAACATCGTCGACGTTTCCTACGCCCAGAATTGCTCTTCGGTAAATACCAATGAGCTCGGTATGCGTGAAATGCAGGCCAGGGTGTTTAAACAACGGGCGTCTCAGTACCTCCTCGTGAAGGCGCCCCCAGCGTCGGGGAAGTCCCGCGCCCTGATGTTCGTGGCGTTGGACAAACTGTACAACCAGGGCATAAGGAAGGTTATTGTCGCAGTACCCGAGCGTTCTATCGGCGCTTCCTTCGCCAGCACAGACCTGACGACCTACGGATTCTTCGCCGATTGGCGCGTTGAGGATCGAAACAACCTGTGTACTCCCGGCTCCAGCCAATCCAAAGTTCAGGCCTTCGTCGATTTCTTGGGGAACTCGGATCCAATCCTGGTGTGTACCCATGCGACCTTGCGCTTCGCCTTCGAGAAACTGCCACCGGCAGCTTTCAACGACTCTCTATTGGCCATCGACGAGTTCCACCACGTGTCGGCCGACATTGAGGCCTCACGTCTAGGTGCCCTACTCCGCGACGTGATGACGAAGTCCACTGCGCATATCGTGGCCATGACTGGCTCCTACTTCCGCGGGGATAGGGTTCCGGTGCTCCTGCCGGAGGACGGAGCCAAGTT
>CALIZH010000134.1 GCA_938028585.1 uncultured Actinomyces sp.
TATTAAGGAGCACGCCAAAGACCGGATCCTCGAACACGCTCACCTCACGTGTTCCTTGAGAAAGGCGTAGCAGAATGGCTGACTGGCTATCTCCAGAAGTGCGATTGATATTTTGCGAGCAACCCGAAAGACCCAGGGTAGCGGTAAAAATCGCCAAGCTAACTAGCCACAATTTGAATCGTTTGAGCATCACGCAAACAATCATCTTCCCACTGTGACCAGATCCCAGAAAATGGTAGCGCCAACTCGGGTAAGTAGCATCGCAACCTCGGCGACGCCACCGATCCGGATTGCCCGACCACATGCCGGCGGCCATAGCACGCAAAATTAATCCTTGAACATTGCACCTCGGGGAGAGGGTTCTCAACGGTCTCTAAACTAAAGAAATCCTGAAGATGCGCCTCGCTCTTTCGTCTTTTACACCGCATGCGAACTGAATAGGGCTCGCACACCACAGCCAGTTCCGTTACTTCACATTGAGCAATTCGCCTAATCGTTTCCCCTAAGCACAAGAAAATTGAACCAAACGGAACTGGATGATCAACGTCGCACACAAGATCGAGATGCAAACCCCTGGCTAGAAAATCTCCTGTAAGAAGCGAGTGGTCGTTATACACGAACCGGGTGCTCCACAGGCCCGCATAGGTATCTATCTCACCTTCAAACCCCAAGGAACGAGACAAGAGATAGAATTCATCAGCAATGTCGCGCGAAAAATCGCAGCCTTCATTCGAACTAACCACATTGCCTTTGATTTGCACTTGCAGTGAATGAAATCGCATGACCTATCCTCATCGCTCAATTCAATTTAAGCTCCGCAAGAAAGAGAAACTACATTACCGTTGTGATACCCCCAGGGTTTTTGAGTTCCAGGTGCAAACCCTTCCCCGTAGGTATACCACTTTGTACTCTTGGTTCCATTGCATCGATACCGAGCAACCGCAGCCTTCCCCCGCCACCGCCTGGCCACACCGAGACCCTGCCGGACGAAGCCTTGGTGGAATATCCAAACCACGCCGTTTTCGCTTTTAGCGTTGACTTCACCTCCATTTTACGACTCGCACCACTAATAAGAGTCCACGACACATGTCCAGAGACATCCGATCCTGATTCGTGAGCGTTATGCGCATCAATACGCCCAATGAACCTTGCAGCGCGTGTTGCAGCCATGGGCTG
>CALIZH010000135.1 GCA_938028585.1 uncultured Actinomyces sp.
GCGAGCCACGCTCATCAGATGGAAGCCCTCCAAACCGACGAGCAGATCACACCGAACACAACGATCAAGCGACACGGAGCAGCAGCAGGTAGGACCAGACACCGCCCGAGGTCCTTGAAGACAGCGGGGGTAGAAGTCCGCTCATCACCTGGGACCTCGACCTCTACCCCGCAACTCCCGCTCAACACCCACTCACCCACACTCAACTCGGAAGAGCCATATTAGTTCTCGAGCTCGCGTGTTGCGGCGAGCATGATGAGCAGTGCTACGACCATGAGGATGGCCGAAACAGCCAATGGCGTCGAATAGTGCGGGCTAAACACGAGAAGACCGGTAAGTCCGGCAACTCCCGTGGTAGCACCCATTTGGTGGCCGGTGTTGACGATGCCGGAAGCAGCTCCCGCCTCGCTTGGGCTGCTTTGCCAGATCCCCACGGAGGTGATTGGGCCAAAGGATGCACCCTGCCCAAGCCCAGTGAGGACCATGCCAAGTAGGAGAATTGGGAGGCTGCCGTGCATGCCCCAGGCGATCAAGCCGAGCCCTACGGCAGTGCTCGCAAGTCCAGTTAGGAGCAGGCGTCGGAGCCCGAAACGAGTGACAAGGGAACTGACCATCATCCCGGTGGCACCTTGCGGGACGCAATTGACGAGCATGAGCAAACCGGCGGTCAGGGCAGAGTATCCCAGGGTGAGCTCAAAGTATTGGGTGGTCATGAAATACATGCCGAAAAGGGACGCGGCAAACAGGAGCCGGGCAATTAGTGTCAGGCCACGAACCCGGTGGTGCCACAGGTGCTCGGGAAGAATTGGCGCAGAAGCTTTACGCTCCCATGCGACTGCCATGACAAGAACGATCGCCCCAATTATTCCTGGCAGAACACTGCGTTCCACTAGGGCTAGAGTGATCAGAAACATGGAACCGGTCAGCAGGACCGCACCTAGCAAGTCGAACCGGCCCGGCCGTGAAGGTAAAGCAGGTAAAAACCGCACGGCAAGCACGAGTACTACCACCGCGATGGGGACATTAATCCAGAACCCGAACCGCCAAGATAAGAAAGTAGTGATCAACCCGCCGATCAGCATGCCGCCAGAGGATCCTAGACCGGCCATTGTGCCGTAGGCAGCTGTGGCTCGGGTCCGTTTGACCGTGTCATGAAAGACGGCCGTAATGAGCGTCAGGGACGTGGGCGCAACTACAGCAGCGCCAAGGCCCTGCAGGGCACGTGCAGCGATCAGGACATGAGCGGTTGAGGCCGCTCCCACGATCAGGGAAGCCACCGCGAAGACGATCAAACCGCCCAAGAAAACACGGGTACGGCCCCACACTTCACCCAATTGTGCGCCCAGTAAGAGTGCCCCGCCAAAGGCCAGAGTGTAAGCATCTTGCACCCAGGACATTTCGGCAGCACTAAGACCAAGATCTGCCTTCATCACCGGTACGGAAGTAAAGACAATGGAAGAATCCAGCAGGATCATGAAATACGTTAATAGAATCAGAATGAGGACCGGCTTTTCCTGGGGCGTGAACCGGACACTGTCGTTTATTGACAAAAGAACGTTCTTCCTTTGAGTAGAATGTGGGGTCGTTTTTGGGCGCACGAATTCCAGGTAGGCTGGGAATCGTCCTGCCTACCTGCGGTTAGTGTTCTGAAGAAGGCTAATCAGGCAGTCTCAGATGACACTGGGGCCAACAGATTCGATTGGTATTCAATCTCGCCGGAACGCACTCCGGCATAGAACTCCATCTTCGAATCAATAAACCCCAGCATCTCCTTAAGTAGTGCGATTTTGTCCTCAACAACCTGGCGTTGCGCAATCAGCATGACTTCGCGCTCCGGGATGCTCTTTTCTCCCTGGAGACAAAGTTCCATGTAATGGCGCATTTGCTCGATACCCATGCCGCATTCGCGTAGGCAGTGCAGGCCCTTGAGCCAGGCGATGTCGTGGTCGTCAAAGACACGGTAGTTGTTCTCATCTCGCGCTACTCGGGGGACTAGACCGATTTTGCAGTAGTAGCGCACGGTTTCAACCGCGACACCACTGACCTCAGCTGCCTCCTTCGTTGAATACAACCTGCTCATAAGTGCCTTAGCTGTTGTTACGTCGCTGAGCAATCAGATCGGTGAAGAAATCCACCGTGCCGATTGTCTCGTGATCAAAGAACAATGACGCCCCGGCGTCCAAACCTGCGATAGCGGCCATATCCGCCTCAGTCAGAGCGAAATCATCAATCGCGAAGTTCTGCTGCATCCGCTCCTGGTGTACTGACTTGGCCAGTGCCACAATCCCACGCTGATACAGCCAGCGCAACACCACTTGCGCCACTGACTTACCGTACTGCTGGCCAATACCAGCCAACACTGGATTGTCGAACAAGCCTGAGCGGCCTTCACCAAAGGGCGCCCACGCTTCAACGGTAACTCCGAGCTTTTGCAGCTCAGCAACCCGCTCCGCCTGCTGATGGAAGGGGTTAATCTCAATCTGGTTAACCACCGGATAGACGGCGTTGAACGAACCCAGATCGTGCAGGCGAGCTGGAGTGAAGTTAGAGACCCCGATGCAGTGAATCAGCCCATCCGCCTGGGCTTGCTCCAGGGCCCGCCAGGAACCATAAACATCATTGAACGGCTGATGCAACAGCATCAAATCCACATATTCAAGCCCCAGCTTCTCCAGAGAAGCCTTCACACTGGCATAGGTGGCATCCTCACCATAGTTATCCAACCAGACCTTCGTGGTGACGAATAGTTCGCTGCGGTCGATCCCGCTGCGACGGATACCCTCACCTACGGCCTCCTCATTGAAGTAAGACTGTGCGGTATCGATATGGCGGTAGCCGACTTCAATAGCCTGAGCCACCGCGTCAGCAGTCTGCTCGGCTGGAATCTGGAAAACTCCGAAACCCTGAGCGGGGATGGAACGACCGTCAGACATGGTCAACGCGTCAAGCATGACACTCTCCTTCTTCAGTCAATGAATGGAACATAATCATCTAACAACTTGGGAGCGGCTCCCAAGCAAATCCAGCGAGAGTCTGCTCCGTCCCGTGTCTGGAGGGGTTATCAACCGATATCTCTGGCCGCCTAGCACCTGAGAGGACGAGTGTGCTGCACGGTGCATCGCCTGGACGCCTCTGAGGAAGGCGGCTCGATATGAGCACCGATCTGACCCTGTTCACCCACCCGGTCCTCGGCAACCTGCGCACCATCGTCGACGGCGAGACCATCTACATCTGCGCAAAGGATGCCGCCACCGCACTGGGCTACAGCAACACGAACAAGGCGATCAAGGATCACTGCGATGGGGTAACGAAACGGTACCCCATCTCCGACAGCATGGGACGTGAGCAGGAGGCTGTCTTCATCACCGAAGGCGACCTGTATCAGCTGATCTTCTCCTCGCATTTACCTGCCGCGAAAGCATTCACCTCGTGAGTCATCAATGAGGTCCTTCCGTCGATCCGACGCCACAGCATGTACGCCACAGACCGACTGCTCGATGACGATGACCTGCTGGAGAAGGCGCTCACGCACCTGCGAGATGAGCGCCTGGCTCGTCGCTGCGCTGAGCAGGAACTCGCCGAGGTCCGTCCCAAGCTGGCCTACTACGACCAGGTGCTTGCCGCGACTGGCGCGGTCGTTATCAGTCGTATCGCCAAGGACTACGGGATGAGCGCACGCCAACTGAACGCGCTTCTTGCCGAACTCGGTGTCCAGTTCAAGCTCTCCGGGCAGTGGCTGCTCTACGCCAAGCATGCCGAGCAGGGCTACACCAAATCCGAAACCGGAACCACAGACACCGGACACGTCTGGATGCACACCAAGTGGCCCAGAAAGGCCGCCTCTTCATCTACGCCCTACTCAAGCACGAGCGAGGTCTGCTGCCCCTGATTGAGCGCGAGGTGGTCCAGTGAACCCCACCGACTCGAGCATCCCTCGCCTGAATGCCTCGAGGTGCGCGGACCTGACCGTCTACGAGGTCCTCAAGCGTGAGCAGCGTGCACAGTTCGGATACCAACCCCTGACATACATCCGCATCCCGTTCGCCGGGAATATCGAGGCCAACACTCGCCTAGCCCGCCGCATGTGCGCCGCAGCGATCACGCGCCGTCGCATCCCCATCGCACCCCACCTGCTCTTCCCACAGTTCATAGACGACACCGACCTGGAAGCGGCAGCCCGTTTTGACCATGTCACTGCCGAATACCAGGGTGGCCAGCGCTCCACCCACGGCTTTGTCGCCCCGAACTGTCTCGTGATGGACATCGACAACGACCACACCGAGAACCCCAACGAGTGGGTGACCCCGCAGGGGCTGGCAGACCTGCTGGCGGATGTGGAGTTCATGACGGCCACGTCCCGCAACGACGGCAAGTCCAAGCACGGAACACCAGCCAGGCCCCGCTTCCACGTCTACCTGCTCATCAGTCCGGTCACCGACCCAGCCACCTACGCAGGGCTCAAGAAGTCACTCGCTGATTGGTTCACCTTCTTCGACGCCGGCGCCACCAGCGCCCTAGTGGGTCTAAACGGCTCGGGTAAAACCACAATTTGTAAGCTTTTACGGCTCTTCGCATTTGAGGGTGTAGGTGTTGTAGACGGCGTTGGGCGTGTCGTGGCCGGGTAGGGGTCGAGGCCTTCCGATGATGGAGATTCCTACACCGTCCATCTCAAAGACCTCGACATACCTAATACTACCTTTGATCGCCCTGACCTGACCACGTTCACACGCCTGGATGACCTGGGGCTGGAAGTGACAGGCCAGCACATTGAGCCCGACCATGCAGTATTGGCGTGCCGGATTACTGGTGAGGACCGGTGGTGCCGACGCTGCGGATGCCAGGGCCAGTCGCGTGACACGGTGATCAGGCGCCCCGCGCACGAGCCTTACGGGTGGCGCCCCACCATGTTGCGCGTGAGCGTGCGCCGCTACCGGTGCCAGGAGTGCGCTCACGTGTGGCGCCAAGACATGAGCCAAGCGGCCCAGCCGCGCGCCAAGCTCTCACACTCGGCAGTGCGCTGGGCACTGACGGGCGTGGTCGTTCATCATTTGACGGTGGCGCGCGTCTCCCAGGCCCTGGGTGTGTCCTGGAAGAGCCGCCAACACCGCTGTCCTGGGTGAAGGCCAGCGTCTACTGATCAATGATCCAACTCGGTTCGATGGCGTGCGTGTCATCGGGGTGGATGAACACGTGTGGCGCCACACCCCCTACGGAGACAAATACGTCACCGTCA
>CALIZH010000136.1 GCA_938028585.1 uncultured Actinomyces sp.
GCTCGCGTTGAGAAACGCGATGTGAGCACGCTTGGTCCCAAAGATTTCGAGGCGGAAGGTTTCGACGCGCTTTTCGCCGACCCCGCGCGTCGAACAGGCAAGCAGGGCGGTTCCAAGCGCATTTCGTCGCCCTCGGATTGGTCCCCTTCTTTGGACCGCGTTCTGTCCTGGGCACAGCATGTCCCGCGTTTAGGGGTGAAAGTTGCGCCGGGTATTCCCTACGAACTCATTCCTTCTCAGTTCCACGCGCGCTGGACAAGCGTTGATGGTGATCTTCTCGAGGCCGCGCTGTGGTCCCCCTCCCTAGCCAGCGAGGGAGCAGGGCGTTCGGCATGCGTCATCACCCACGATGAAGTCCATACCCTTGAGGACCTCCAAACGCCTTTCGCCGATTCACCTGCCCGGCAAGCAATGGTTGGGCAGTTGGGGAGCTACCTCTACGAGCCGGATTCCGCGGTTATTCGTGCTGGAATGGTCGCCAGGCTCAGTGAAGATCTCAACGCGCATCTCATCAGCGAATCAATCGCCTACCTCAGCGCATCGCAGTTGATCCCAACTCCTTTCGCTGCAGCATTCGAAGTCATCGACCAGGTGAACCTGCGCGCAAAGAATATTCAGCAGGCGCTTCGAGCACACGATATTGGACGTATCGAAGTCAAAAAACGCGGCGCCGACATTCAACCCGATGCGCTGCGCAAATCCCTCAAACTCACGGGGAGCCAAGCGGGAGTCGTTATCGCCACTCGAATTGGTCAGTCACATCGGGCGATTATTGCCCGACGAATCAGTGCCGAGGAAGCATAGAGGTTTGCGTCAAAGGCATACCGGAATCGGGAGAGAAATCCCAATCTGAAGGTTCAACCCCTGCACGCACAAGCTCTGAGCCCATGGCGGCAATCTGCGCCCCATTGTCTGTGCAAAAACGCAGCGGAGGCATGCGGACTTCCAAACCGGCAGCCTTGCCTCGCTCAGTCAGCAACGCACGAAGCCGGGAATTTGCCGAGAAGCCACCGCCCACAACGATCGTCGAGCACCCGTGATCGAGTGCAGCGCGAACTGCCTTCGCCGTTAGGGAATCATTGACGGCCTCGGAAAAGCCCGCACAAATATCCTCAGCGGGGATCTCCTCGCCACGTTCCTTAAGGCCTTCGACATACCGGGCAACCGCGGTCTTGAGCCCGGAGAAAGAGAAGTTGTACTTGTGGCGTTCCTGGTCCTTGCCTGCGGCCAGACCTCGCGGGAAACGGATCGCAGTGGGGTCGCCCTTTTGTGAAAGGCGGTCAACGTGCGGACCACCCGGGTAGGGAAGGTCAAGAAGACGACCAACCTTATCGAAGGCCTCGCCAGCAGCGTCATCAAGGGTTCCGCCGAGCTCACGAACATCCGTTGCGATGTCATTAATAAGCAGAAGATTCGAGTGGCCACCGGAGACGACCAGGCCGATGAAACGCTCGGGCAGAGGACCCTCGGCGAGCTTATCGACCGCGAGGTGACCGATCACGTGATTAACCCCGTACAGCGGTTTTCCAATTGACGAGGCCAGCGCCTTAGCCGCGCAGATACCAACCGTCAGGGAGCCCACCAGGCCAGGACCGGCAGCGACGGCCACGGCATCGACATCGTTAAGAGTCACGCCGGCCTCATCAAGGGCGCTTTCAAGTGTGGGAAGGAAAGATTCAAGGTGAGCGCGTGAAGCAATTTCGGGGATAATTCCGCCGTAACGGGCGTATTGATCCATTGATGTAGCCGTGCGATCGACCAGAAGGTCGCAGCCGCGCACCAGCGCAACGCCCGTTTCATCGCAGGTTGATTCGATACCCAGTACTAAAGGCTCTTTTTCACTCACCCGGTCCAGTTTAGTCCGCTGCTGCGCTCGGTGCATTCGCCCCGACCTTCCTACAAAAAGGTGTGGGGACGACCCTAATGGATCGCCCCCACCCCGGTGTTGCAAAGATTGCTTTAAAGGATCACACGCCCTTGAGTGCTGCCTTGCCCAGCTGACGGTTCAGCGTGGAAATGACATCAAGCGGAATCTGCTTGGGGCAGACGGCCGCGCACTCGCCGATGTTCGTGCAGGAACCGAATCCTTCTTCGTCCATCTGGTTGAGCATGCTGACAACGCGGCGGTAGTTCTCAGGCTTGCCCTGCGGGAGCAGGTGCAGGTGAGTAACCTTCGCCGAGGTGAAGAGCATTGCCGAGGCGTTCGGGCAGGCAGCCACGCAGGCGCCACAACCGATGCAAGCAGCGGCTTCGAACGCGCGGTCCGCATCCTGCTTGGGAACGGGAGTGCCGTTAGCATCCGGAGCTGCACCGGTGTTCACCGAGATGTAGCCACCGGCCTGGACGATACGGTCCAGAGCGCTGCGGTTAACAACCAGGTCCTTGATGATCGGGAATGCTTCTGCACGCCAGGGTTCGATGGTGATGACGTCACCATCGTTGAAGGAGCGCATGTGCAGCTGGCAGGTCGTGGTGACCTCAGGGCCGTGGGCAATACCGTTAATGACAATGCCACACTGACCACAGATGCCTTCACGGCAGTCAGAGTCAAATGCGATCGGTTCTTCGCCGCGAGCAAAGAGCTCTTCGTTCAACACGTCGAGCATTTCCAGGAACGAGGATTCCTCAGAGATGCCGCGGACTTGGTATTCGTGCATGGCACCCGGATCCTCGGGTCCGTTTTGGCGCCAAATCTTCAGTGTCAGGTTCACTTGTAACTCCGCTGCTTAAGCTCGATGTTGTTGTAGATCAAGGCTTCCTTGTGGAGGATCGGAGGCTGGTCCTCGCCACCCCACTGCCAAGCTGCAACATAGAGGTACTTGTCATCGTGGCGAAGGGCTTCACCTTCGGGGGTCTGCGACTCCGCACGGAAGTGACCGCCACAGGACTCTTCGCGGTGCAGGGCATCGATGCACATGAGCTCGCCCAGCTCCATGAAGTCTGCAACACGGCCAGCCTTTTCGAGGGACTGGTTAAGTTCACCAATCGACTTGCCCGGAACGCGAACATCACGCCAGTAGTCGGCGCGAAGCTTGCGGATCATCTCGATGGCCTTCTTCAGGCCCTCTTCGCGACGCTCCATACCGCAGTATTCCCACATGATCTGGCCCAGTTCCTTGTGGAAGGAATCCACCGAACGGGAACCGTTGATCGACATGAGCTTGTCAATGCGACCCTGAGCGGAGTTCAGTGCCTCAACAACATCCTCGGAGGACTCATCCAGCTTGGGAAGGTTGAAGCAGTGTGCCAGGTAGTCGTTGATGG
>CALIZH010000137.1 GCA_938028585.1 uncultured Actinomyces sp.
CATTTGAAGCTCCACAGGAAGCACCCAGCCTTGAACGACATAGGGAGTTAGCCCCTGCTGGATATGTTTTGCTTCACGTGAAGATTGCGTGATCAGATAGATGAACCAACACGTAAAAAGCGGAACCTCGATGGTGATGTAGGAATGGAACCAACCTCCGATACCGTTATTACTCGCAAGAAAATTCCATAGGCCATGGAAGAACACTGCGGTTAGGTAACCAAATAAGACTCGAACAGTGCTCCACAGTGCACCGTAGCGGCGAATTAAAACAAGTGCGATGGCCATTCCAGTAAAAGAGGTTGCCATCGGATGAACGAATGGCGAAAGGATCCCTCGGGTAAATACCGTCGTTGTCAGCATAAACGCACCCGAAGAGCTCGTTCTCAGGAAGTACTGAATATTCTCAATGAAGGCGAAGCCGGCACCAACAATTCCTCCGCAGATCAGACCATCTAGCCGCGAATTAATGGAATTTCGGCGTGCAAGGATGAAGATGATGACACCAATGCCCTTGAAGAATTCTTCAGCAACCGGCGCAACAAACACAGCAACAATGACCGCTGCGGAATCTTGATCACCGAGTGTGCGAGCAATATCTAGATTTAGGGTGCTATTGACAACCAACGAGGAAAGCGTTGCAACACCTGCTCCCCAAATGAAGCAGATGAAATTAGATTTCCAGCCCTCACGTTCCCATCGATCAAGGTAACTCAGCACTCCGAGGACAATAACAAGCGGAATTAATGCCAAGGTCGTCATGACCGCAGCGGAGACAACACCACCCGTACGTACGTACGTCACCATGAGAACAATGACACCGATGGTTCCCAAAATTGTGAAGATAATTTCAAGGAAAGGCAGCGAGCGGACACGTTGAGGAATTCGCCATGTGGGAGCTTGTGCGGGTGTTGGGTCTTCAGGACCGAATAGTTCAGCTTCGGTCGTTCTGATCTTCTTCAGCCGATAGTCCTCACCGGGACCTCCCCAACGCGGGTGTGTTTCACTCATTTAATAGCCGTATCCGTCTTCAATCGTGTCGTCATCAAAATCAATTGTCTGAGCCATTGGCGCATGTCCTGCAAGATGCGCAATCCGTACCCAGCTTCTCTCACGAATCTTATGCGTCTGAGTAACGTAAAGGTTATGCATCGATCGCGCTAATTGGACCTTATAGGAGGCCTGGTCAAGTTCGCGTAGTTCGCGAGACCAATAATCATCGGCATCAATCTCTTTGCGGAGCTTAACATTAAGCGCGCTTCGAAGAATTCTTGAAAGTTGCGACTGAATATCGAAAAATTCGATGACCTTTTCACGCGTTTGGGTGTCGCGGATGCTTGCTTCGCTTGTTCGCCGGTCAAGTCCGTCGGCAACAAGAGGAATCATCTGCCGGCGCGCTCTTGTCGAGGCCTCCCGGATTTCTTGAGATTCCTCAGAGGTGAACCCCGGATAGTCAGCGATCCTCTCGCTATAGCGTGCTCGTTCATCAAGAAGAAGTGCCAGCGAATCCCTTGTCGTTAAAATCCGCCAATGAAGACGGTCAAGTCGTGTTGCAAGAATTGCTGATTGACGCACAAGAAAGGCCAGTGCGACCAAAACAAGAACTAAAAGAACAAGGGTCAAAGTATTACTCATCGTCTTCGGCCTCGTTCCTGCCACGAATAAGATCAAGCGTCGTCGGGTCCGAGGGCTGCGCTTGCGCAGAGGCTAAGACGGTCTGATACAAGGCTAGGACTTGGTCGGTGACCGTATCCCATCCATAACGGGAACTCGCCGCTTCTCCACGGCGTGCAAGCGTTGCGAGTTCCTCAGAATCACGAAGAAGTCTGACTAGTTGGCGAGCCAGGTCCTGACTATTTCCGGTCTCGAATAGCGCGCCTACTTCTCCTTGTTCAAGGACTGCCCTGAAGGCCTCGAGATCAGAGGCAAGTACTGCACAACCGGCTGCCATCGCCTCGACAAGAACAATCCCGAAGGATTCCCCACCGGTTTGGGGAGCAACATAAACACTTGCTCCCTTCAGTAACGAAGCCTTATCTTCATCGCTCACGCCGCCAAGGAACTCAACTGAGTCCCCAAAACGCTCCAATTGTGAGCGGTATTCATGTGCGTTTCCTCGTCCAGCAATAAGAAAGCGGGCACCCGGGATTTCTGAAAGCACCGTTTCTATCGCTGCAGAGAAGACCGGCAATCCCTTGCGAGGCTCATCAAGACGGCCGAGGAAAACAACAACCGGGCGCTGTGGAGTTGCTTCCCATTCGGGTTTGACCTGGGCCTGCTCGAAGAAATGGGTATCAACCCCATTGGGGATAATCACCGCATCGCCACCATTATGTTCAACAAGTGTCCGGCGTGCTTCTGCTGAAACAGCAATACGGGCAGCAAGTTTCTCCAATAGCGGGTCGAGCGCGGAGGAAGAAACGGAACGAGAGAAGGAATAATCCAATGCTGCGTGGAAAGTTCCAACAACCGGAATCTCGGCTGCACGCAACGCCAGCATTGAAATAGAGGGAACTTCTGGTTCGTGGACATGAAGAAGATCAAAGTCGCCTTCATCAATCCAACGCTTCGTTCGCATGTTAGCCAAGGGGGTAAAGGAGAGACGGGCTACTGAACCATTAAAAGGAACAGCAACCGATGAACCGACGGTAGTAATCCACTCAGGCAGATCATCGGTATTTTTCGCCGGAGTAAGAACACTCACCTCGTGTCCCCGCTTCATAAGCTCCAGTGCGAAATCACGAATGTGGAATTGAACGCCACCGGGCACATCCCAGGAGTAGGGGTTAACGATACCGACTCTCACCTATTCTCCTTTCTGTGCCGCGCGCTTACGCGCCCGGGCTAAACGCTCCGGATCTAAATCCTCAACAAAAACTGCTTGCATCATATGCCACTCACGAATCCGACGTTGAAGAATTGGAAGGAGCGCAGTCACCCATTTCTGGGTGAGCTCAGGTACATCATCATCCTTGACCTGCGGATCGTAGAGATTCTCAGTAACTTCCAAACGCACAAATTCTGGGGTGCCAGAAGCATCAACATCTGACACAACCCCAGCTATAAGCGGGGCGTTGAGCGCTCGTGCAAGTGCTGCTGGCCCCGCGGCAACCAAAGCAGACTTGGTACCGAACTCAACCTCAATACCGGTTCCAGAAATATCGCGGTCAGCAAGAAGCGGGATCACAAGATTTTTCCTGCCCTTTGCTTGCTCAAGCAAGGAGTGAAAAACACTATCTCCCGGTGAAACTCCGATGATCTCCATCCCGACGTCCGTGCGCAGTTTCAAGAAGGCATCGAAAAGCTCAGGAGGATTCAATCTCTCAGCAACAGTGAGTACGGAAATGCCCTGTGCGCATACAGCCGCACCTACACGATCGAAGGTTCCCGCATGCGGTAAGGCCAAAACAACTGGACCTTCGCCGGCTAGCCGAAGGAATTCTTGTGCCTGGCTCAGATCAACACGTGCACGAAGCTTTTCACCAACGCTGCCGCCAAAACTCAACTGCTCGACATAAGCATTGATATGCGAGCGCACGGCATCTCGAAGCTCGCGTCGCGAAATCTTACGCCCTAAAACACGCTCATGGTTGGCTCGCATTCTGCGCACGCTGGAGCCATTGAGCAGACACATGAGATCGGCTCCACGTCTGCCCAGCCATGTCACGAAGGGAAAAGGTAGACGAGGAACTATTCGGAAAGCCCATACCAAGGCACGCCCTGACATTAGGACTCCTGGGATGAAGGAAGATGCGTTGCTGTGAAATGCACCCGCTGAATGACGGTAACGATCGACGCAAAAGCAACCCAGCACAAACTTGCTGCGAGGAATACTGCGGGTGCGCCCCACCCGTATAGTGCAGCTCCCAACAAAGCAATGATGAGACGGTCAGTCCGCTCAGCGATACCGACCTTTGCAATAACCCCAATTGATTCAGCGCGCGCACGCGCATAGGGCACGGTAGCTGCACCAACGATCGCAATAAGGCCTGCAATGATTGTCACAGTCCTCGTTACTGAGCTTTCCATGCTGAAAATTGCGAAGGCAGTCAATGAAGCGAAGACCGCTCCATCGCCCAACCTGTCCATTGTTGAATCTAAAAAGGCTCCAAATGGCGATGATGTCCCACTCATTCGCGCGAGAACACCATCAATCGAGTCGCAGAAAAGGACGACAGCGAGAGCGAGGGCGCCTTGCCAAAGGTAGCCAAAAGGAAAGGTCGTAACAGCAACTGCGATTGTCACAACGGTTCCGGCAATAGTCACCATATTGGGAGTGATGTGCGCTGCTACGAGCACTCTTGCGACAGGAGTAAAAATAGCTTTCGTTATCGAGCGTCCGTGGTTACCAAGCACTATTCCTCCGATGATATGGGCCATGCAGCGGCTAAGCGAGCACGCGCATCCTCAAGTAGTTCAGGCACTGCCTTGGTGCGGGCAATGATTGGGAAGAAGTTTGCATCTCCAGCCCAGCGAGGAACAACATGCTGATGAAGGTGGGCAGCTATCCCGGCGCCTGCAACATCGCCTTGGTTCATCCCCAAATTGAATCCTGCGGGATTCGCCGTCGCACGCTCCACACGCATCGCAGTGGCAGTCAAACGACCGAGTTCAATACGTTCTTCGTCAGTAAGATCCGTGTAGTCAGAGACATGGCGGTAGGGGCATACCAAGAGATGCCCGGAGTTGTACGGGAAAAGATTCATCAGAACGAAACAGCTCACACCGCGATGAACGATGAGTCCCTCTTCGTCTGTACGCGATGGTGCAACACAAAAAGGACACTCTTCCGACGAGGAATCGGCGGGCTTGTGATCGCCATTAATATAGGCCATTCGGTACGGCGTCCATAAACGATCGAAACCGTCGGGAACGCCGGCAAATGCCCGGGAATCCTCGGTCGGAAGAGTGTCACTCATTGTTATCAGTCCTCAGCGCTGGGATCAGCGTTATTGCGAGTTGCGATGTGGTGAGCAATACGCTCAACCGCCTCGTCAACGGGAACACCATTGAGCTGGGAGCCATCACGGAAGCGGAAGGAGACTGCCTGCGCTTCTTGGTCTTCCCCACCTGCAATCAAAGTGAAGGGGACCTTTTGCTTTGCAGCATTGCGAATCTTCTTACCAAAGCGATCATCGGAATGATCAACTTCGACGCGAATCCCACGTTCACGCAAACGCTGCGCAACCGTATCAACGTAGTCGTCGAAGGCCTCGGCAACGGGGACCAGGCGCACCTGCACCGGGGAGAGCCATGCGGGGAAAGCACCGGCATAATGCTCAGTCAAAACACCGATGAAACGCTCAATCGAACCAAACTTCGCCGAGTGGATCATAACCGGTTCACGGTGGCTTCCGTCAGGAGCTGTGTACTCGAGTCCGAAACGGTGCGGCTGGTTGAAGTCGTACTGAATAGTCGACATCTGCCAGGTACGACCGATTGCATCCTTTGCCTGAATCGAAATCTTCGGGCCGTAGAATGCAGCACCGCCCGGATCGGGAACGGTCTGCAGACCGGTCTCTTCTGCGCAGCGACGCAGAATTTCAGTCGCTTCTTCCCACTGTTCATCCGTGCCGATGAACTTATCCTTCTTCTTTCCATCGGTATCGCGGGTGGAAAGCTCCAGATAGAAATCGCTCAGCCCAAAGTCCCGTAGAAGCTTCAAAATGAAGTTCAAAAGATGCTTAATCTCATCCGCTGCCTGCTCGGGCATCACATAGGAGTGCGAATCATCCTGGGTGATGGAGCGAACGCGAGTAAGCCCCTGAAGAACACCGGACTTCTCATTTCGATACACAGTACCGAATTCGAAGAGACGCAGGGGAAGCTCGCGGTACGAACGGCCTCGGCTCCTGAAGATCAGGTTGTGCATGGGGCAGTTCATTGCCTTGAGGTAGTACAGCTGGCCGTCATCATCCATCGGAGGGAACATGCCATCCGCGTAGTACGGAAGGTGTCCCGAAGTATGGAAGAGCTCTTCTTTCGAGATGTGGGGGGTACCTACGTAAAGGAAGCCGTTCTCAATGTGGGCCTCACGGACGTAGTCCTCCATGACGCGCTTAAGCACACCGCCCTTGGGATGGAAAATCGGCAATCCCGCACCCAGCTCTTCTGGGAAGGAGAAGAGATCAAGTTCGGCACCAAGGCGACGGTGGTCGCGTCGTTCCGCTTCCTTCAATCGTTCTTGATAAGCGACAAGGTCGTCTTTCGAGGCCCAGGCAGTTCCGTAAATTCGCTGCAGTTGATCGTTAGCCTGGTCGCCGCGCCAGTAAGCAGATGAAGACTTGGTCAACGCAAATCCGTTACCAATGAGTTTTGTCGAAGGCAGGTGGGGTCCACGGCAGAGGTCTTTCCATGCGGTGGTTCCATCACGGCGGACATTGTCGTAAATAGTGAGTTCCGAACCGCCAACCTCGACGGAGGCGTCCTGCGCTCCCCCGCCCTTGGTGCTAATCAGCTCAAGCTTGAAGGGTTGATCAGCAAGTTCTTCGCGTGCTTCTTCTTCAGTGACAACACGGCGACGGAAAGCCTGGCCTTCCTTCACAATGCGCTTCATGCGCTTTTCAATATCGCGCATGAGCTCAGGGGTGACGGAATCAATATTCCCGAAGTCATAGTAGAAGCCATCAGTGATGAAGGGGCCAATTCCCAAATTGACATCGGGGAAGATCTCTTGGACTGCCTGCGCCATAACGTGAGTGCAGGAGTGACGCAGGATCTCTAGGCCTGCTGGGGAATTCAGAGTGATTGCTTCAACAATTGCATCGGCAGGAATTTCGCGGGAAAGATCCCATGCGTTCCCATCAACCGTCATCGCGACGACATCACTGCGGGATTCGTAGTACTGCGTTCCGGTGCAGCCTTCTTCAATTTCGACCGCAACACCATCAATAGTTGCGTTGATAACAGGCACGAGCTGTGCTCCTTCGGGTTCTGGCGACTTGCGCCATCTCTACCCACTGACTGCACGCATACGATGGCGTGTCAAACGCTCTTTCGAGAATCAGCAGGCTTGGACCCTTCTATCGTAGCCGCCTCGTCCCAATGTCACGAACGAAGAGCACGCTTTATTGAGAGCAGATTTCGTAAACCTGCATACAGCCGCGGCCGCAGAGGCAGATCCCATGCTCCCGGGACATCTGTATAACCCTGAGCAAAACTCAACTTGTATTTCCCGACTGTAAATAGTTCGGGAACCCGAGGTGAGTGAATTCCCATCAGGTCGATACCACCATTGGCGTCAAGCTCAGGTCCCAAAATGATGGCACACTGAACATCAAGCTCAGGCATTGCTCCCAATTTACGCGCCTTCGCGGTCGTTGCACCGTAATAGCATTCAGCCTGACGGTCGTTGATAAGGATCAAATTCCATGCGACCACTTCCCCATCGACTCGAAGCACGAAGAGGCGCGAATGCTCAGGGCCAAGGACTTTCAGCATTGTTGAGTAAACCTCAGCCGGGTGAGGACTGAAACCATCGCGTTCGGCGGTTTCTTTTAGTACCTCGTAATACTCAGTGAAGTCTTCCGCAGCCTGATCGTGCTCGTCAGCAATGGTTGTTTGGACTTCAGACAAGGCCTTGCGCGAACGCCGAAGCTGACGCCGGCCTTCCTTCGTCATGTCCCCAAGGATCTTCTCCTCATCACCGCCATAGGAGCGAATGATAACGGTGCGGTCATAGGTAATAATCTGCATGACATCGCGAAGATCAGAGTCATTAAAGATCGCATTCAGGCGAATAAAAACGATCGATGAGTCTTTCTGACGAACGTAACGCCCAAGCGCATCACGGAAAGCACGTTCGCGGCTCGGTGTGGCTTCCTTAAGCCACACCGGTCCGTGTTTCGCCCAAAGGTAGCGCGCACCTCGCATTGAGTACTCGTAGAGCGCAACGAGAGCAATACGCTTTCCGTTTTCTGAATACTCGAAACGTCCCCAGAGCTTGCGCCCCTCAACTGCCTCGTACTGTTCCCAAATTGCGGACTGTTCAATGGGCAGAGGAGTCACTCCGGCAGCGCCAATACGCATTTCCTCGGCAGTGATCTCACGAAGCTGTGTATCTGTCATAAGAAAAGTCCCCTTAGAATGAACGGTCGTTCGCTTGAGGGTAGTACCTATGGAACTTTCGGTAGTGATTGAGCTTTTGCAGGTGAAGTGTCAGTGAGCGGCGCAGGTCCGAATCAGCTGAGTAGAAGAGCGGATCGAAACGCTTCCCCTCTCGAATCAAACCACGCACTCGCTGGGCAAGTTCGGGCTCTCGAATGTATCGCAAGAGCAATCGATCGGGAACCATCGAATAGAGGATTTCCTCGTTTACTTCTTCAGGGCTGCGTTCCACACCACGAACAAGATCATCAACCATTGGAATCATGGGGTTATGTCCCGCCGCAGTCATGTACCACGAGTTCCGCCCGATTCGAGGATTCACTTCAAAGAAGAGCGCGCGACCATCACGGGGATCAATCTTCACATCGAAGTTAGCGAAGCCACGATAGTTCGCTGCCTCAAGAATGCGTCGTGCATCCTCCCACAACTGAGGAAACGCCTCGGTAATCATTGCAACGGGATTACCGATCATGGTTGGCGCATGATCTTCCAAGAGGACTCGTGCGGAACCAATCAAAGTCATATGCCCGTGAGAGTCGACATAGGCGGTCACTGAACGCATCTGCGTGTTATCTCCAGGAATCAGTTCCTGAACAATAAAGTCACCACGGAAGCCAACACGTCCCAAAAGATCCCAGAGGTCGTTCAGTTCCTCTTGGCTCTCGACAAACCAGATCTTGCGTTTTCCTTCGAATTCCAAGGCGTCATAATCATTTCCGCGCGCGGCTTTTGCCACCACGGGGAAACTAAACGGAATCTCGGGACGTACAGGGGCCTCGGCAGAAAAATCACGGAAGGACACCACGCGCGTCGCCGGCGTAGGCACTCCCAGCTCATCACAAAGCTGAGCAAAGGCGCCCTTATCGGTCACGCGATCGATAACGTCCATCGAGGGAAATGGGAGTGCGTAATGTTGACTCAGAGAATCCCAATGACGCGCAACAAATTCAGAATGAAGGTCATGATTAGCAACAAGGACCAGAGCACGGTCCGCATAGGTATCGGCGAGTTTTGCAAGCGTTGCCAGAAGTTCCTCATCGGAAGCATGCGCAACGATCGGCTCAACCCGACAAAAGGCAGAACGTGAGATCGCAACAGTCGGCGCGTGAGACAGCACGATCGAGGTCACGCCATAGGCCTCGTGGAAAGAACGCGCAAGAGCATAAACTCCAAAATCTCCGCCCAAAAGTACAGGCTGCACAACAGGAGCATCGGCCACAGTCATCGCTTCTCTTTCCTCTGGTACAGGTGAACCCCTCCAGCATAGCGGAAGGGGTTCACGGACACGTCACTACTCGCTCAGACGTTAAAACCAATCGCGCGGAGCTGTTCGCGGCCATCGCTTGTAATGCGATCAGGACCCCAAGCGGGCATCCAGACCCAATTGATCAAGACATCATCCGAGAGCGAAGCCAGTACCATCTGCGCCTGGCGCTCGATAATGTCAGTCAGGGGGCATGCCGCTGAGGTCAAGGTCATGTCAATGACAATTGAGTCATCCGCCGCGACCTTGACACCGTAAACCAAACCAAGGTCAACAATATTGATGCCTAGTTCGGGATCGATGACGTCCTTGAGTGCCTCAAGAACATCAAGGCCGGCAATGCTTCCGCCTTCAATGATGTCAGTTCCTTCGACATTAAATACATGCGCCGAGGCCGCATCGGGAGCAGAAGCAGAACCCTGCTCGGACGTGGCAGAGCTTGCAACTGCAGAAGGCGCAGGGGCGAAGCGCTGCTCGACAGCATCAGTTTGTGCCATCGGGTTGGAAGAGGTATCCATTACTCGTTTTCTCCTGCAATATCGGTTCCGAGCTGCGCGAGAGCATCGCGCAATGCATACCATCCAAGGAGTGCACACTTCACACGATTCGGGAACTGTGACGTTCCCTCCAATGCAGCGGCATCACCAAGGAGGTCGAGGGTATCGTCATCCACGCCCAGTCCGCGTGAATGCATCATTTTTTCCATGGCAGCATAGAGCTCACGAACATGCTCCAGATCAGCTCCGCTCACCATGTCAGAGAGCATTGAAAGGGATGCCTGCGAAATCGAGCAGCCATCACCATCCCACGTCAGTGCCTCGATCTGACCGGAGTCAGACAGAGTGACACCCAGTGTTGTCTCGTCTCCGCAAGTCGGGTTCACCTGATGCGATGAGGCTGCAAGACTTGAGGGATCACCAGTCCCGTGGCGCTCACGCGCATGATCAAGAATGACCTGCTGGTACATCTGTTCAAGGCTTGACATCATTTGCCTCCGAAGTAGGAACGAACCTGTCCTAAGGCGTCAATGAAACGATCAATCTCTTCACGAGTTGTTGTCGGTCCGACGGATGCTCGCGTCGAAGAACGAACTCCGAAGAAGTGGTGCAATGGGATCGCACAATGATGACCAACTCGCACCGCGATGTCCTGCGAATCCAAGACTTGGCCAACATCATGAGGATGCACGCCCTCAACGGCAAATGCGACGACACCGATCCGCTCTTTATCCGCTCCCGGTCCCAAGACGCGAACACCGTCAATTCCGGAAATGCCTTCCAACATGTAGGAAGTAAGAATGCGTTCGTGCTCAGCAATGCGTGCCATACCGATGCCGCTGAGGTATTGGAGAGCAGCACTCCAGCCAACGATCTGAGCAATCGGCTGGCTACCGGCTTCAAAACGCTCGGGGGCAGGCATGAAAGTCGAGGACTCCATGGTGACATCCTCGATCATCGAACCACCGGTCAGAACTGGCGGCATCTGTGAAAGAAGTTCGCTTCTCCCCCACAGCGCTCCAATACCGGTTGGCCCCAGCATCTTATGCGATGAGAAGACCGCAAAGTCTACTCCAAGATCCCTGACATTGACCGGCATATGTGCGCTGGACTGACAGGTATCAAGAAGTACAAGAGAGCCGCATCGACGTGCGCGCGAAACGATCGGCTCAACGGGTGAAACCGCACCGGTCACATTCGACACATGTGTGAAGGCAACCAGACGCGTGTGTTCATCGATTACCCCAAGAGTCTCACAATCAATCCGGCCATCTTCATGAAGGTCGAGCCAGCGAAGCTCCGTCCCGGTTGCAGCACAGAGCTGCTGCCATGGAACTAGGTTTGCGTGATGCTCTGCTCGGGTAATAACAATGTTATCCCCCGCCGAAAGCTTGACAGGTGACGGCTTTGCACTGCTGTCTTGCGATGCGTTTCGCATTGCCAGTGCAACTAAATTAATTGCCTCTGTCGCGTTCTTTGTCCAAACGATCTCATTGGCGCGACCGCCAATAAAATCAGCCAAAATCGAGCGTCCTTCTTCGAAGGCAGCAGTCGACTCATCACCCAGCAGATGCGTCCCACGATGTACTGCGCCATTACTGGTGCGGTAGAAATTACTGATCGCATCGATGACCTGCACGGGCTTTTGCGAAGTCGCGCTGAAATCGAGATAGGCAATGGGCTTGCCACCGCGGCCGACCCTCCCAAGGATGGGAAAGTCGGCACGCAGTCGCGAGAGCTCTTGAAGCGAAAAGTCTTCAGTCACCGAGAAAGCTCACTTCTCCAGGTAGGAATCGTAGCCGTTCTCTTCCAGCTCATCAGCAAGTTCAGGACCACCCTGGGCTGCAACCTGGCCGTTGACAAAAACATGAACATGGCTGGGCTTGATGTAGCGCAGAATACGGGTGTAGTGCGTAATGAGCATAACTCCGCAGCCGGTATTGCCATGGACTCGATTAACACCTTCAGAAACGATGCGGAGCGCATCGACATCCAGGCCCGAGTCGGTCTCATCAAGGATCGCGAAGGAAGGCTTGAGCAGCTCCATCTGGAGAATCTCAAGGCGCTTCTTCTCACCTCCGGAGAAACCAACATTAACGTCGCGTTCTGCGAAGGAAGGATCCATCCGCAGATTCTCCATTGCCTGGTTCACGTCCTTCACCCACTGACGAATCTGGGGTGCATGACCGTCAACCGCAGTCTTTGCTGTACGCAGGAAGTTCGAGACCGAAACACCAGCAACTTCAACCGGGTACTGCATTGCCAGGAAAAGGCCAGCTTTCGCGCGCTCATCAACGCTCATGTCCAGAATTGAAGCGTCATCGAGGTAAGCCTCGCCACTGGTGATTTCGTAAGCGGGGTGTCCTGCAAGAGCGTAGGCAAGAGTTGACTTGCCCGAGCCGTTGGGGCCCATGATTGCGTGAATCTCACCGGAATTAATGGTCAGGTTCACGCCCTTCAGAATTTCCTTCGGTCCTTCAGCGGTCTCAACGGATGCGTGAAGGTCTTTAATAGTCAAAGTCGACATTTTTTCTCCTCTTCGGCGCTAGACGCCGCACTGTAGTTGTCGTCCTACTGTCGTGTAGCCTCAGGCGCCAAGAGCGGCGCGTTCCAGTTCCTTTTCAATTGCGTTCATCAGGTGTTCTTGAACCTGCGGAACGCCGATTTGTTCAATAAGTTCGGCGAAGAATCCGCGAACGACCAAACGACGTGCATCAGCTTCGTCGATGCCGCGGCTCATCAGGTAGAAGAGCTGTTCATCATCAAAGCGTCCAGTTGCGGATGCATGTCCAGCACCGACGATTTCACCATTTTCAATTTCGAGGTTAGGAACGGAGTCAGCCTTCGCTCCTTCACTCAGCACAAGGTTACGGTTGAGCTCGTAGGTATCGGTTCCATCGGCAGCCTCGCGAATCAGGCAGTCCCCGATCCAGACCGAGTGTGCGTCCTTCCCCTGAAGTGCACCCTTGTATGTCACGCGGGAGTAACAATTAGGCTGCGAATGGTCAACGAAAACGCGGTGCTCAAGGTGTTGTCCAGAGTCGACGAAGTACAGACCGAGCATGGTCAATTCGCCGCCAGGACCGCGATAATCAGTATCAGAGCAGATACGTACAAGGTCGCCGCCAAGGCTAACCACAATGTGGCGAACCTTTGCATCACGGCCAATCGCAATGCGGTGATTCGATGCGTGTACGTAGGTGTCGTCCCATTCCTGAATTGAAACGATTGTCAGATCCGAGGCGTCACCTGCCTCAATCTCAACGGTCTGGTTGAGCGCGCCTTGACCGCCGCCTCGGTGATTAATAACAACGGTTGCGGCAGACTGGCTTCCAACACTGACAAGCAGGTGCTGAACGCGGGCATGCTCATCACCGTCAATATCAATCATGACGGGATCGGTGACCTCGGTACGCGGAGGAACAGTGACGATTTGTGCGCGGGTGAAAGCATTCCACGCAACAACCGACGTGCGGTCGCCGGGAGCGAGAACAGTTCCCAGACGCGAATCATCGCGCCCGACCTCTTCAACAGTCACTTCAGCAGGTGCGTTCACCTGCAAGCCCAAGGGCTGTGACTCAAAGAAGTTGGGATCAAATAGTTTTTCAATTCGACGAAGCGGAGTAAAACGCCAATCTTCTTCGCGCCCATGAGGGGCAGGAATCTCTTCAAGAGAGAAAGAAGTGGGGCGATCGCCTCGGGACGAATGTGCTACGGGTGCTCCCGCTCCGTGAGAATGCGGACGGGCAGCGGTCTCTTGGGTCGTCATCAGCCAACAGATCCTTCCATCTGCAACTCAATGAGTCGGTTCAATTCAAGGGCATATTCCATGGGGAGTTCCTTGGCGATCGGCTCAACAAAGCCGCGGACGATTGTCGCCATCGCCTCGTTCTCATCCAAACCGCGGCTCATCAAATAGAAGAGCTGATCGGCGGAAACCTTAGAAACAGTTGCTTCGTGTCCCATTTCGACGTCATCAGTACGGACATCGACGTAGGGATAAGTATCAGTACGCGACACCTTGTCCACAAGAAGCGCGTCACAGAGCACGTTGGACTTCGAGTGACGGGCACGCGCATTGATCTGAACAAGACCGCGGTAGGAAGTGCGGCCGCCACCACGAGACACCGACTTCGACACGATCGAAGAAGAAGTGTGAGGTGCCATGTGGACCATCTTTGCACCGGTATCTTGCTGCTGCCCCGGACCAGCGAAACCAATGGAGAGAGTTTCACCGCGAGCATGCTCACCCATGAGGAAGCAAGCAGGGTACTTCATCGTGATAGCAGCACCCATATTGCCGTCAACCCATTCCATGGTGCCACCCTCGTCGACCATTGCACGCTGAGTCACGAGGTTCAGCACGTTTGTCGACCAGTTCTGCACCGTGGTGTAACGAACACGCGCATCCTTCTTCACGAAAATCTCAATGACACCGGAGTGCAGAGAGTTCTCATCGTAAATAGGAGCTGTACAGCCTTCGACGTAGTGAACGTAGGAACCTTCGTCAGCAATAATCAGGGTTCGCTCGAACTGTCCCATTGCCTGGGTGTTGATGCGGAAGTAGGCCTGAAGAGGAATGTTCACGTGTACACCCGGCGGGACGTAAACGAAAGAGCCACCCGACCACGCTGCGGTATTCAGAGCAGAAAACTTGTTGTCTCCAGCCGGAACGCACTTACCGAAGTACTCTTCGAAAATCTCGGGATGCTCACGCAAACCAGTGTCGGTGTCAGTGAAGATCACGCCCTGCTTCTCCAAGTCATCTTGGATCTGCTGGTAGACGACCTCGGATTCATACTGAGCAGCGACGCCAGAAACCAGGCGGTTCTTCTCGGCCTCGGGAATACCCAGACGATCGTAGGTATGACGAATTTCTTCGGGGAGGTCTTCCCAGTCATTCACCTGACGATCGGTGGGACGCACGTAGTACTTGAAGGCATCGAAATCGACACCGGAAAGATCAGGACCCCACGTCGGCATCGGCTTACGCTCAAATAACTCAAGCGCCTTCAAACGCCGTTCGCGCATCCACTGCGGTTCGTCCTTTACATCAGAGATAAAACGGACAATCGACTCGTTAATACCAAGGGGGACATCTTTCGAATAGTCATCGTTATCGTGCCACCCGTACTCGTATGCGCCGATGGAGCTAATGATCTCATCGTCACTCATCTGAGTAGTTGCGTCGGTGACCGGTGGTGACTGGGTCATATTTTTCCTCGTCAATTCGGTTATTTCAGTGATGCGCTGCTACTTGCGAAGAGCAGCTCGCGCCGCGGGAGAGATCACAGGTGCAGAAACCGGAATATTGGTTGTGCACACGTGTTCGCCACCCGCAAGTGTTGCAAGTCGTTGAACGTGAACATTGAGCAGTCGCGAAAACGCAGCAGTCTCGGCTTCACACAGCTGTGGGAAGTCGCCTGCAACCCGCCTAATTGGGCAATGCCCCTGGCAGAGCTGGACAGCATACCCGCCGCGACCAATATCGCGAACCGTTGCTGCGTACCCATCAGCAGTGAGTGCATCTGCGAGTGCTTGAGCTCGCAGCCTCGGGTCACTACCTGCCTCACGAACCGTAGCTGCATAACGCCTTTCAATTTCTCGAGAGCGAGCTGCAGCAAAAGAATCAATCGCTTCTCCCCCGCCAACTTGCCCAAGGTATCCGAGGGCTTTCGAGGCGAGATCGGAGTAACTTTCAGCAAGTTTTTCGTGCGCCCGAGCAGTGGCAACATAGTGGCGTGCGGGACGTCCGCGCCCACGTCGCCCTACCTGTCCCGGTTCGTGCTCAGCAATTTCGTTATCAGAAAGCAAGATGGTGAGGTGACGACGCACTGCGGCGGTCGTCAGTCCAAGAATGCGCGCAATTGTCGAGGCGGTTACCGGCCCCTTCTCAACAACAAGGTCACGTACCTGCTGCCGGGTGCGCGCATCACTGCTCTCCACGCTGCCCTCCAAGCGAATTACATTCACAACTCTTGAATCTCATGAAAAGCATACGCTCTTTATGAAACATTTTCGTTGCGAAATACCGCCCGATTCGCGCGACTCGCATCACAAGTCTTAGGCCCAAGGTCCTTCAGTCAGCGAAACCATTGAGATGAGAGGCTACGAAGCTGCCAGCCGCGACGACGTGCCGCATCTGTTGCAAGAACGGCAGACACAGTTGACGCATTATGAAGGCGCCCATCAAGTGCCGCGGTTACCGCCTCGTCAAGACTCACCCACTGGTATTCGAAATCTGCTTCTTCATCCTCACGGTCAAAAGTTTCACCTGTTGACTCCAGGCCTCGCGCAAGGAAGATTCGAATTGATTCAGACGAACATCCTGGAGAATTGAAAATATCGAGAAGAACGTCCCAGTGTTTGGCAGTCAAATCAGCTTCTTCAGCCAATTCTCTCTGAGCACCAATCAGTGGGTCTTCTCCCGGAATATCAAGGAGTCCGGCAGGCACTTCCCACAGTTTTGCGCGGACCGGGTGACGATACTGACGTTCCAGAAGAATTTCCTCGTTGCCCTCGTCTCCGCGTAGCGCGACGATGACCACTGCACCGGGGTGTCCCATGTATTCACGAACAATGGGTTGTTCAGAGTGTGCAAGAGTCAGCTCATCACGTTGGATATCAAAGACTTTTCCTTCGAAAACGGTCTGAGACGACACTAGGCGAACAGGGACATGCTCATCTTGAAATTCACTCACGGTTCTATTATCCCTCACTGAGCGGGAGGGAAGATTGAGGTCGCGCCGCTACCGACACCGAAGGAACGGGCACTCGCGTGGGCATCCTTAAGTGCCAAGACCGCGGAAATCGTTCCCTGTGTCGTTCCAACCTGATCGACAGTCGTTGCCGCAACGTTTGCATTGCGTAGGGCGCTAATGGTGGAACGGTCACTTGAGGCATCGCCAAAGATAACGCCACCGACCGGCGCATTGCCGATCATCTTCGCCAAGCCTTCCCAAGATGCTTGTGAAGCCAAAGGAGTAGCTGCCGAAGTTTCATTCGCAGATGTTGTGTTTGCTCTGGGACCAATGACGACGATTGCCTGAGCGCCCCCCTGAGGATCTTTCGAAATCTTCATAACGGGAGTGTCTCCACCCGTGAGGATTTGCTTAACAAGATCAGGCTCAGATCCGGATTGAGTCAACGACGACACGATCGCCTGCGCAATCACTGCCTCGGCGCCCGCATCTGCCGGCAAACCGCTCAAGTGCGAGGCAAGAGGCGTCGACAATGTACTACGGAAAGTCGCAGAATCTGCGCTCAGCCACGTATTCGTCAGCTCGGCCTCGCCCGAAACCTGAGCGCCAGCCTGTCCGAGGGTTTGACGCATTGAGTCGACATCCGCAGAATCTGTTCCCGGCACCGTTACTAGCGCAACCGAAACCCCGTTCAGAGAACCATTGAGTCGGCTCTGTGCGAGTTCAGAAACAGCACGTGCTTCAATCTTGCCGTTGTTCTGTGCCTGGGCAAGCGCCTCGTTTGACGAGGCCGTGGTGGCCTTTGACGCCAAGCCTGAAGAAATTCGCGACTGAAGCGGTCCCGCACCGAGGACAACGCCTAGGCACAGCGCAACAAACACCGCGATCAAAGAAACAATGTGATAGCGAAAATTCACCATGAGATATCTTCCTTAAGCAGTGAGTGCGCCAGCCCAGTTGGCTAGCTCAGAGGTTGCTGAATTCGTTGGGGACCACAGGTGCGAAACCCAATCCCACACTCCGGTAAATAGGTCGTGTCCCCAAGGAGTTGACCAGAGCGCAACACCCATTGAGATCAGAAGGACACATGACAAGAGGAAGAGCGAACCACCGCGGATACGGCTTCGATAAGTAGCGCTAACAGCTTGCGCAGGAATTAAAAGATCACCGGCTCGCAAACGGATCAAGAACGCGGGCGTGACAACCGAACGCGAGAGCTCAAGATAGTCCTCAAGCTCGCGAGCATCCCCCGCAATAACAATTGCGGCAGGATCCATAAAACTCAAAACGCTGATCGCCACATCAACTGCTGCTGCAGTGAGATCGACCTGGTGATAATCGATCCCCATACGATTAAGACGATCACGCCCCTGATCACCATCATGAGCACGCGGAACAACAATTTCGGCGCCGCTACGCAGGATTCTGTCTGATACTTCAGTCATATCACCGACGATGATGGCCGGCTTTAGATGGGCACGACGTGCGCGAAGCGCACCACCCTCTACCGCGACCACAATAGGCTGCGTGTCACGGATCCACTGACGGAGGTCTTTCAATTGCTGGCTGGACCGCGGGGAATCACAAACTAGAAGAACCTGCTGACCCGCAATCTTGGTCGATAGCTTCGGATAGCCTTCGCCGTGAAGAACCGCAGCGCCTTCATTTTCTAGGAATGCGGCAGTGGATGCTTCAAAAGCCTGTAGTTGGTCGGAGAAAGTCTGATCAGCATCGGGAAGGTCATCCTCCAGCGGAGAGCGCGAACCGTATCGGTTCCCCTGCGCGATTCGCTTTCCCTTACTTTGAATTTCAGAACCAACGATCCTCACCGTATCGCCGTCTTTAAGGGCCCACACATCTGGTCCGCAATCATCAATTAGCACTATGCCTGCGTCAAGAAGGGCCTGGGGGCCGCGGCTTCGAACACGGCCGGTTACCGAAAGCTGTGCATTAATCACAACTCTCGCGCCGCTTTCGATAAGAAGCTCCGCGTCTGCCTGAGTGAGATCGTTGTCCTCAATCAGTAAAAAATCACCGTTGTCGAGCTGAGGAACCTTCTGGTGCAGGTCTCTGGCGATCCATACACGTCCCTCAATCGAGGTAGCATCGCTACCTGAAAATCCTGATTTTTCTTCCGTCACGCCTTCGATTGTGGCATGTCCTGGCCAAGGAGCTCATAAGCATGTCGGCGCGCCGCCTCAGAGTGCGCATCCCCACTCATCATGCGCGCAAGCTCAGCAGCGCGTTCTTCACCCTCAAGCACGCGGATCGAGGTTCGGCCATCCGACTTCTCGATGTAGAGATGATGATCGGCATAGGCAGCAACCTGCGCAAGGTGAGTCACGACAATGACTTGATGATGCTCAGCAAGTCGAGCAAGGCGCGCGCCAACCTCCACTGCCGTTTTCCCGCCAATTCCAGAGTCAACCTCGTCAAAAATGAAGGTGACATCGCTGTCGGACTCCCCCAAAATCACCTCTAAAGCAAGCATGACGCGGGAGAGTTCGCCTCCTGAAGCACCCACACCTAGGGGCCTCGGCGGTGCTTGCGGGTGTGGTTGGAGGAGCATCACGGGGTCTTCAAGACCATGAGACTGCGGGATATGTTTCTCCCAATCGACGCTGAAAGAGGCATCAGGCATCGAGAGAGAGTGAAGTTCGCGTGTCACCTTTGAAATGAGCTCTTCCGCCAAAAGCCTGCGTGAATGGGCCAGCGCTTCACCAGCCACAAGTACCTGGTCTTGAGCCTTTTCAAGTTCCTTCTCCACAACCTCTGGACTGTCGTGTTGAGCAGTAAGAGCGTCAAGGCGTGAACGCGCGTTCTTCTCCCACTCGAGAAGTGAGGGAATATCACTTGCTCTTCCCTCCATCAGTTGACGCAGGGAGGATCGGCGAGAGTGCAACGCAGCCAAGGCCTCGGGATCAGCCTCAACGGTTGAGAGGTAGTGCGCAAGATCATCACGGACACTGGCCAGTTCCATTGAGGACTGCTTAAAGCGCTGCCCAATAGAGGCAAGTGCATGGTCGACACGCGCCCCCATTCGAAGCGAATCAAGTGCGCGACCAATCAAATCGAGGATGCCATCGGTATCCTCATCACCATCGAGGAACTCAACTGCAGCGCCCACATGACGGCGGAGATCTTCCGTGTTGGTCAGGCGTTGAATCTTCGAAAGGATCTCTTCTTCTTCGCCTTCTTGGGGTTTGAGAGAATCAAAAAGTGCTAGCGCGCTTGAAAGCTCAGTAATTTCTTCCTGTCGCTCACTGGATGAACGCCTCAGCTCACGCAAACGCGAACTAAGATCGACGGCTTTCTTCCATGCCGTACTGTACTTATTGATCAGTATCTGGTGCTCGTCTCCACCGTAGGAATCCAGAGCTTCGCGTTGCGCACTCGTCGAACGAAGACGAAGCTGATCTGATTGTCCATGAATAGTGACCAGGGAACCAACAATCCTTGAGAGCGCAGCTGCGGGCATCGCGCGACCTCCAAGGGCAGCACGCGATCGTCCGTTCCTGGGGATTGTCCTCGAAACGTAGAGTAGGTCGTCATCGAGCTGCGCACCCATCTCTTCCAGTTCTTCAGCAAGAGCGCGCGGAACCGAAAAAACCCCGTCGACACTTCCACGATCAGAGGCACTTTCATCGCTGCTCTGACGAACGATCTGGGGGTCGGCTCGTCCCCCTAAGAGCAAGTTCAGGGAGGTGAGAACCATGGTCTTGCCCGCACCTGTCTCTCCGGTCAACACGGTAAAACGTGGACCGAAATCGACATGAGAGCTTTCGATAACTCCCAGGTTCTCGATATCCAAAGACTCGATCACTTGGCGTTTCCTTCCGGGTTCCTCCATCCACGGACAGGCAAGTTAAACTTCGTCACCAGACGCTCAGCGAAAGGAGTGTGCTCCATTCGAACCAAGCGCACTGGGTTTTGCGATACTCGTGCGACTACTGAGGTGCCGGCAGGTGCAATCGTTCGACGGAGACCATCGCACCAGACTTCAGGGGCACTCCAGTGCTCTTCATTAATCACAACTTCAATCGTGGAGCCGGGACCGACGACAAGTGGTCGAGTGAAAAGCCCGTGTGCCGCAATCGGAGAAATCACAACAGCTTCCGTATCGGGCCACACGACTGGACCTCCGGCAGAGAAAGAGTATGCGGTCGATCCCGTGGGTGTCGCGAGGATCATCCCATCTGCACCATATGTTGAAACATCCTGGCCATCGACAACCAATACAAGGTGTACCGGGTGCGCAGGATCGGTGTGCTTCACAACCGCATCATTGAGCGCCCAATCGGTAATGAGATTTTCGCCGGGGAGCTTGATGGAAATATCCAAAGTTGAGCGTTTTTCCTCGTGGTACTCCCCTAGCGCAAGGCGATGCATCAGAGTAGGAATTGACTCCGGCGAGGCCTCGGCTAGGAAACCCATATGGCCGGCATTGATCCCGAGCAGGGGAATATTGAAGCGCCGAGCTGATTCAGCAGCCGCAAGGATGGTGCCATCTCCACCCATCGCTAGGACCAGATCAGGTCCATGATCATTGGTGAGTTTATCTGCCTCGTCTTCACCAATAACTTCAATTCCAAGTTGCGTGAGCTCACGTACCGCCACTTCAGTTGCGGCAATAGCAGCGGGGCGTTGAACGTGCCGAACCATGAGAATTTTTTTCATCAATACCCCTCTCCCTATGCGTCCTTGTGCATGTGAGTACCAACACCGCGTCCTGCAGGGCCCTCGTCAATGGCTTTTTGAATCGCTTCAGAGATCTGAGAATCCTCAAGGGCTTCAGGATGGTTTGCACGCATGGAAACAAAGTACTCGACATTCCCCGATGGGCCGGGAAGCGGAGATGCTTGAACAGCGGCAATTCCCAAGCCGAGGCCTCGTGCACAGTCGATCACCTGAGTAATCGTTTCGCGGTGATGATCAAGGTTCCGAACGACCCCACCGCTACCCAATCGATCTTTTCCAATCTCAAATTGTGGTTTGACCATTAAGAGGTAGTCAGCATCGGGCGCAGCAACACTCACAAGGGCCGGAAGAACGAGTGTCAAAGAAATGAAGGAGAGATCCCCAACAACCAGTTCTGGGGCTGGGAGGATATCTCCGGCCTTCATTAGGCGCACATTCGTTCGATCCATCACTTCGACTCGCGGATCACTCTGAAGACGCCATGCCAGCTGCCCATAACCCACATCGACAGCGACAACGCTGGCTGCACCCCGACGAAGAAGCACGTCAGTAAAACCGCCGGTAGATGCTCCTGCATCCATGCATCGACGCCCCTGGACAATCGGCGCGTGTTCACCCAATGCGTCCAAGGCACCCGCAAGCTTGAACGCTCCGCGAGAGACATAATCGGGATCATCGCCCTGAGTGATCACCAATGCCTGGGCTGGATCCATTTGACGAGCAGGTTTCTCAACAACCTGCCCATCAAGAAGAACCCGTCTCTGGGCAATGAGTTCTTGCGCATGAGAACGTGAACGGACCATCTTGCGCCGAACAAGCTCAGAATCGATACGCCGTAATTTCATCAGCTTAGGCGTCCTTCTAGTTCACCGCGAAGGCGTTGATCGAGCTGTCGAAGCAGTTCGATCTGCTGCGCGACGGGAAGCTCATCAAAGTTATCAGGCAATGATGAGCCACCCGCCTCGCTTGCCTCTAAGGACACGATCAGTCGTCCTCTCCGTCAAGATCACTGGTCTCAGCCAGAAGCTCTTGGAGGTCTTCTTCACCGGGGAGGAACTCTAGGGCTTCAGCCGCACCTGAGAGATTCTCTTCGGAACTGACTCCTTCTTCAGATTCCTCGGCTGGCTCATCAAGAGCTTCGAAGTAACCCGTAGGATCATCATTAGGTACTACCGTTAAAGTCGGGCACACGACATCAAGCTCCGAGGGTGAATCCCATGCGGCCGCTGCAAGAGCACGATAGGAATCCATACTGATGACGGCTCCTTCTCGCAACTCAACGTCATCAAGAGTCAAGTGTCCATCACGACGTAGGCGTGCAACCTGAGAGATCCCACAAGTCCATGTGCCATCTGCATGGTGCTTGGGCGAAGGATGCTCTTCAAGTAGTCCGCGCATATCCAACGCGAGGTAGCTTGGGCGCTGTCCGCGAGGCGCACAGATCACTGCTCGGGCATCGTGAACACCAGTGAGAACGTGGAGTGCAGGAATGCCTGCAGCAACCGCGCCGAGAATATCGGTTTCAAGTCGATCACCGACTGCAATCGGGTTTTCGCTCTCGATCAGCTCAGCGCCACGCTGGTAAATTCCAGGTTCGGGCTTGCCAGCAGCAATCGGACGCTTGCGAGTTGCATAGCTGACTGCGCGTACTAATGCACCGTTGCCCAGTGCGAATCCGCGTTCCTGCGGAAGCGTCGCATCCAAGTTGGTTGCAAAGAACTGAGCACCGCGTTCCAAGGCAAAAGCGGCCTCAGTAAGCTGGGCCCACGTAACAGACGCATCAAAGCCCTGAACCACTGCAGCAGGTGCATCGTCAGCGCTTTCAACCAAGACATAACCGGCCTCGCGAAGTGCCTGACGCAGCCCCTCGCCACCAACAACGTAGACCGATGCGCCCTCATCAAGGTGTTCGCTCATCACTGCGATGACATCCATCGCAGAGGTCATAATGTCAGACGGCTTTGCGTTGAAACCAAGCTCATCAAGCTGAGCAGCGATCATCGCGGGGGTGCGTGAAGCGTTATTGGTAACAAAACCAATCTTCAGACCTGCTTCACGGGCCTCTTCGGCTGCCTGTGCGGCATGTTCGATTGGAAGCTTGCCCGCGTACGCCGTGCCATCGAGGTCCAGGAGGGCTGCATCAAAGTTGGTGTACAGAGCACCCTTCGAGCCCTTGAGGGGCGAGCGACGATCATCCACATCGGCATCTGCAAAGAGGCCGACATCGACGATATCCGGGTCCTCTTCCTCTTCTGGAATTTCAGCTTCTACCTGAGCTGCTTCTTCTTCACGTCCAAGTTCACGAAGACGATCTGCCTTGACTGACATGAGACGGCGAAGGAATTCAGGATCTGCATCCGTACCGAGTGCAGCAATCGCATCGTCAACGATGACAAGGCCAACTTCGTTTTGTCCCAGATCGGCACGTGCACCAGAGGAAACAAGCACAAGTTCGACTTGTTCTGCAAGATCGAGCTGGGAGGTATCAGTCTGGTCGATAATTTCGATCGCGCGCTCGGGACGTCCCAATCCGCGTTCGCAGTCTGCTTCGATGGCGCGCAAGGAAAGATCACCGCGGAGGCGTCGCATAGCGCGAACCTCACGCAGTGCTTCCTCGTAGTGGCCGGCAGCGTAAGCAGTCAGGGCCGAGGCCTCGCGCACAACGTCGACGCGTCCCGCACGTGAAGCTGCCGCTTTTGCGTGCTTATAAGCAAGCTCAGGATCGAGGTCAATCAGCTGGCCTGCCATCACAAGGTGGCGGGCGACGATATCGCGGTTGATTCCAGAAAGCGTAGAGAGTGCGCGCAGCGCATCTTTATCAAGTTCATCAGCGGAAACGCCTGCGGGAATCGTAGGTTCGTCACCATTGGGAGCGGTGTATTCATCGCGCGAACGCGGCGCGCTCGAACGCTGAGTGTCACGGAAGTTACGTCCTCCGCGCTGATCACCACGCTCGTTACGATCGAAACGACGATCCGAACGCTGACCATCACGACGATCGTAACGTTCTTCTCGATTACCCCCAGAAAAACCGTCGCGCCCGTTGCGGCGGTCAGAAGAATCAAAACGACGCGGTCCACGGGAGGAATCCCCGCGAGAGTACGAACCGTTGCCTCCACGGGAACCACGTCCACGACGCTGCGAGGAGTCAAACCTATCTGCCACAATTCCTACTTTCTTGGGGTCCGATGACCGCACCTATCTTGAATTAAAACTATGAACCCAACCAGCATAGTGGGCTGTGCGAAATGAAGCTAGTGGGCATAAGGGGCTGTGGAAAAGCAACCGGTGTGGCTTTCATCGCTAGAGAAGAAAAAACGCAAAGAAAATCGAACCAGCGAAGCGTGCGTACTACAGAAATGAACCCAAGTGAAAAATCGGGTGCGTACCAATGGCATCATCGAGTTCGACTAGCAGTTTGCTGCGCAAGCAAGCGGTTGCGCCTGTATTGAATGTTTGCGTGTGGTGTGCGCGTCTATGGCTGGGTATACGTAAAAGGGTGGGGCCCGGAACACGATCGTTCCGGGCCCCACCATTGAAGGTTGTTGTGGCGGTGTCCTACTCTCCCAC
The DNA here is from genome assembly GCA_938028585.1 of uncultured Actinomyces sp. Classification (GTDB taxonomy): domain Bacteria; phylum Actinomycetota; class Actinomycetes; order Actinomycetales; family Actinomycetaceae; genus Pauljensenia. Next base: position 24,837 of record CALIZH010000137.1, read on the forward strand.
ACCCTCCCAGGTGCAGTACCATCGGCGCTTGCGGGCTTAGCTTCCAGGTTCGGAATGGAGGCTGGGCGTTTCCCCGCGGCTATGACCACCACAAGTGGTTCAACCAGTATTCACTTGTGTCCCCCAGCGTGTGGGGGTTGTGTTGGTTGTGATCCGCATAGTGGCGACGAGCATCCTTAGATGTCTGTCAACCATACGGTGTATACGTATGTGGTTGAAATAGTGTTTGTTAGTGTCGGCCCATTAGTACCAGTCGGCTCACGAGCACCTCGCGGTGCTTCCACCTCTGGCCTATCAACCCGCTCGTCTGGCGGGGGCCTCTCACCCCACGTGGGGGCGTGGAAACCTCATCTTGAAGCAGGCTTCCCGCTTAGATGCTTTCAGCGGTTATCCCTTCCGAACGTAGCTAAC
>CALIZH010000138.1 GCA_938028585.1 uncultured Actinomyces sp.
ATTTCAAACATTGTTGAACCGTCACGGTATCGGTTCAACAATCGAGGTTAAAGCTCGCTATCCTTCTCCAGCGGATAGGCCAATTGAGTACGTTGAAAAAGACACGGTGTGGACACCGGATTTGTATCTCACTTTCGATTACTTGATTGACGGGATCTGGGATTCGGCTTCTTGGCCTAGGTGTCCTTTCGTCGAAGATGACGATCGAATTAGCGAAGAAGACTTGACTGACCCGCCTGACTACAAACCGGAGCACCTTGGCTTGTGGTACATCGTCGGAGAATTCGAAGACATTGTTCCTCCGACTCGACTGGCAAAAATTCTGGCACAAGACCACTACTGGTCCGACGAACGTAACTTTGCTGGCCCTTCCGTTGCCTCAACAGGTTACTGTTTGGTTTGCGCAGCTCTGGCTGAAGCAACCGATGGAATCATCGCCTCATTCGACTGCGCATTCGACAAAAAGCACAACGGTGAAACCGCTGAGGAGTTCCTTTCCTGGTGGGGCGACAGGCAAATCAATTTCTACGGCGAGGACGCGTTCAGAAATCCGCGAGGGAAGAGATACCAACTAGTCATTGGCTTGAAAGCTGGTGCATCTGCCACCAGATGCGAGTACTTCACAGTAAAGTGAAAGCATGCTTGACGATGCGGTTGCACAGAAATTACGCGCGTTCTCTGAGGAGCGCGATTGGGACCAGTTCCACACTCCCGAAAACTTGGCGAAATCAATTTCTATCGAGGCCGCGGAGCTCTTAGAGTGCTTCCAGTGGTCCTCCGATGGGGATCCCCAGGCGGTCAAGGAAGAGCTCGCCGATGTCCTCACATATTGCTATTTCCTTGCAATGAAGGTCGGGCTTGAACCCGATCAGATCGTCTTGGAGAAGCTTGCTGTCAGCGCGCAGAAGTACCCTGTCGAAAAGTCTCGTGGGAGCAGCGTGAAGTATGACCAGCTCTAAACAGCAGATCGCGCAAGCCCGCAGACACATCCAGATTCGCCAGTTCTCATTCAGTAATGAAGGAGTTGACGCGGTCAAAGATGATGCCAATTCACGTCTGCAAAACTGGCCTGTCGTTTACATCATCAACGACAAGGAGCGTCTTTACGTCGGGGAAACTCTCAACTTTCTTAATCGAACACAACAGCACCTTCAAAATCCACAGAAAGATGGACTTGAGGAAATCCGCGTGATCTTAGATGACACGTTCAATAAGTCTGTTTGTCTCGATCTTGAGTCCCAATTGATCATGTTGTTTTCCGGGGACGGAAAATTCAAAGTGATCAATAGCAATGCCGGAATCGCAGACTATAACTACTTCGACCGGGCAGAGTACCAACTAACTTTCGATCAGATTGTTGAGAACCTCCGTGTTCTAGGTTTATTTGATCAAAGCGCGCTAGATATTCGGAATAGCAATTTATTCAAGTACTCACCTTACAAAGCACTGAATGAGGATCAAGTTCAGGTTACTGAAGCGATCATCGATGACTTGTGGCAGTCACTCGAGGAAAACAAAGCTTCAGTCCACATTGTTAAAGGGAGCGCAGGAACTGGGAAAACCATTGTCGGTATCTTCCTGACGAAACTGCTCTCTGATTTGGGCTCTCGTGAGCAACACCCTGAAGGTGAATCGGTTTTTGACGACTACTATCAAGAAGGATACCGAGAGCTTTTCCTTGACAAGAAAATTGGCTTAGTTGTCCCCCAGCAAGCCCTGCGCGCCTCGGTAAAACACGTCTTTTCGAAAATATCTTCGTTAAGTCGAGAAATGGTGCTCACGCCTTTTGACGTTGGCGACTCAGACGAGCACTACGACATCCTCATCGTCGATGAAGCGCATCGACTAAACCGTTTTTCAGCGCAGTCAAGCGGAATGATGACAAAGCGCTATAAAGAGATCAACGCCCGGCTTTTTGGAGACCCCGAATCCGGCCACAGTCAGTTGGACTGGCTGAGGAAACAATGCGATCACCTGATATTGTTGCTCGATCCTGAGCAGAGTGTTCGCCCTCAAGACCTCACACCAAATGAGATTAACGCCTGCCTTGATTCAAGTCGCGCTTCTGGCCGAATCCACACTCTCCGCTCACAGCTCCGTATCCAGGGCGACTCCACGGAATATGGGGATTTTCTTGATCGCCTGTTAGCTATTGGGCCTCAAGGTCCAATCGAAATTCCCACAATCGAGGGATACGAACTACGAGTATTCAACGACCTTGATGAAATGATCGAAGAAATCCAGAAGAAAGACAAGGAATTCGGACTTTCACGTCTGGCAGCTGGATATGCGTGGGAGTGGGTATCGAAAACCAACAAGGAGCTATTCGATATTAATATTCCGGGCGCACGACCACTGCGTTGGAATAGCACCGATAAAGACTGGGTTGGCAAAGGTAGCTCTGATGAAGTCGGTTCTATCCACACATTGCAGGGCTTTGACCTCAACTATGCCGGTGTAATTATTGGCCCGGACATCGAAGTCGACGAGCATGGTTTCTTACGCGCAAACCGCGAGCGCTACGCCGATAAACGCGGGAAAGCAGACGTTGCTATGGCGTTGAATCCGTCAGAGCGCAAAACCACTGATGAAGATCTGCTCCGCTACATCCGCAATTGCTACCGCGTTCTACTCACGCGCGGAATCCGCGGAACTTACATCTACGCCGGAGCAAGCACCCTCCGCCAGCGCCTTCAAGGTGCCTAAGCTTCGACCAAAACCCACTAAAAAGCATCGTGCCCGAGAGCTGTCGAATAATCGTCAGTTCTCGGGCACACGTTCTAGCGGTCCTACCCTCACGAATTCGGGTCGGCGTCGATCGCTCCTTGAACGTCGTTGAACAGCAGGTTCGAGATCTCCACCTGCACGATCTCCACATTCGGCACATCATGCAGCAACAGCGGGTCATCGGCCGAGGTCTGCAAGGCCAGAGTTCCACATCCGAACAGGCGATCGTTCAGATCCTTGACCATCTGGATATCCGAGATGCGCGTGAGCGGAAGGTCATGCCCCACTCGCTGGAAAATACCCGAGCGCGTAATGATCCGCTTCGTCGTCACCGTATAGGTCGCGGCCATCCACTTGACCCAGGGCACAACAAATAGCGGAATCGCCACGATCACAAAGACAATCCAAATCGCCGGCAGCGCCCACTTCCGCGAGTCCACAGGCACAAACACCGATCCAACAATCGCGGCAGCAAGCAGCAATACAACCGCCACGATCCTCCACAGCAGCACCTTGATGTGCGTGTGCATGTGGCGAACAACGACTTCATCTTTGCTCAAGAGCTTTTTCGACAAACCCATAGCCTCATTCTGCCAGACCGCGAAGAAACCTTCTGGGAATTTCCTCTCCCCACGATCCTGCTAGTCTGGAGCAGTCGAGAGGAAACACATGAACACCCTGGTCACTATCCTTCTGGTTTGCGCCGCACTTATCGTTGTCATTGCCGGTCTCCACCTCTTCGTGACCGGGCTTTTGGTCCGCAACCAAGCCGTACGCCCTCCCCTTGGCCTCTATCTGCGCGATATCCCGGTCGGCTCGCACGCCTGGAACGCCGGCCATCAAGCCGTCTGGGTCCTCCTCTTCATGGGCGGGGTGCTGGGCACCGCGCAAGGAATCGCCGTCATTGCAATGGCCTTCATGAACACTTCCGGTTCAACCTCGACCAGCCTGATTTTCCTTGTGATGGGTGCGCTCACCGTCGGAGTCCTCGGCTGGAACGCGCGAGCAGGTGCGACCCAGGTTGCGCTGGCGACGATCGAAGAAGACCAATCCTCCGCCGACGAGGCCTAGCCCCCTTCCTTCCCCTCGCTTCCCCGCCTCGATAATGCTCCCCCGACCGAAGGAACCGAGGGCACGGAACGTGGACTTGCGTCCCTGACCCGATAACGATCCCAACGAAAACCGGGGCCGGGGAGCATAATCGCATTCCCCGGCCCCGGCCTCGTATATCAACGGCTGATCAGGCGATCATCAGATCCACGCTCCAGAATGAGCGAAGTAGTACCAGCGGCCATCAATCTTTTGCCAGCCGGTACGCATCTGGCCATCGGTGCCGAAGTAGTACCAGGACAGGCCGATACGCTGCCACCCGGTCGCCATATGACCGTCAGTTCCAAAGCGGTACCAGTGACCATCGAGGTTCTTCCAGCCGGTCACCATGCGGCCATCAAGTCCGAAGTTGTACCAGTGGCCATCAATCTGCGCCCACCAGATCTTCATGACACCCGTGCTCGGATCGAAGTAGTACCAGTGACCGGCTTCTTCGAACCAGCCATTCGTGCGCGCGCCATAGGAGGTGTAGTGGCTCCACTTTCCATCCTGCTGGTCCCAACCGGTGACCATGATTCCATCGGCGTTGAAACGGTAGGTCGCATCGCCAATGACGACGCTTTGCGAGGCCGCGAAGCTGCCATCCTCAAGCTGCCACTTCCAGCCGTCGGCGGTGTTCACCCAGTGAGCAGGGGCTGCAGAGGGCGTGGGATCAGGAGCCGGGGTTGGCTCGGGATCAGGGGTGGGCTGCGGAGCGGGCGTCGGATCGACTGACGGAGACGGGTTCGGGTCCGCCGAGGGAGCGGGGTCCGGGCTGGGTGCCGGAGTTGGGTCCACCGAAGGGCTGGGAGCCGGAGTCGGCTCTACCGTCGGAGCCGGCGTGGGCGCGGGCTGCGGATCGACCGAAGGCGTCGGCTGCGGAGTAGGCGCGACCTCCTCGCCCGGGTCCGTCAAACCCAGGTAGGCGGCATCAACGCGCATGAAATCAATGTTCTTGTACCCACCGGTCTCATACAGCAGGCCCCAGGTTCCATCATTCAGCGCGTGCAGGGTCGAGTAGGCCATGTCGCCGCTTTCGAAGACCTTGCCTTCGTTCCAAGTGAAACCATCGTCATAGGACACGCGAATCGTTCCATTCGCGCGAGCACTGGAGGAATCCGCATTCGAGAAGAGCAGGACGCGTGCACGCGCCGACCCCTGCGGCGCATTCGGGTATGCACGAATGATCGAAGCATTGTTGCGAGGATCCGTCAGGTCCCAATTGTGACGGAACGGTCCCCAAGTCTGGCCGCCATCATAGGAAATCGCCTCGAGGCGCTGACCCGCGGTGCCCTGCGTGCGAGAGTTCAGCAGCAGGCGCCCGTCGGAGAGCTCGACGACCTTATTTTCATCTGCGCTACCTTCGCTCGGTGTCCCCGGCTTCCAGGTGACGCCGTGGTCGTCGGAGTAGACGGAAACTGCCATCAGCGAAGTGCTTCCCGAGTTTGCAACCGCGTACTGCTGAATCAAGCGACCGGCATGCGCGCCGTAACGCAGCTGGATGCCTTCGCCAGAAGAGGCAAAGCGGGTAAACCACTGACCTTCATAACCAGCCGTCACCTGATCGGTAATGGTGCGGGGATTCACCCACGTCTGGCCAAAGTCGTGCGACTCGACAACGTGTGCGTGAAGGATGTTACGCGCGGTGGGATCGGTTCCGAGCTGCGACTGGAACAGGCCCGCATCAAACGACTTCACCGAGAAGAGGAAGATCGTCCCGGTGGTGCGATCAAC
>CALIZH010000139.1 GCA_938028585.1 uncultured Actinomyces sp.
TTTTTCGGAGATTGAGAAGTTTATCGACACCGAGGTGAAGTTCTACTCCTCGGGTATGTTCTTGCGTTTGGCTTTCGCAGTCGCAGTGCACACCAGCCCGGATATCTTCCTTGTTGATGAGATTTTGGCTGTGGGCGACGAGCCCTTCCAACGCAAGTGCCTTGACCGTATCCATGAGATGCAAGAACAGGGAACATCGCTGGTGATTGTCAGCCACGACCTCGACCTGATTGCACGCCTGTGCAATAGGGGAGTGCTGCTGCACCACGGTGAGCTTCTTGTTGACGGCACAGCGCAAGAAGCAGTCGATCGACTGCGTTCCCTCTGATACCTCGCACCTAGATCAGGAGATAGAAGTATGGGTTGGAGTTCGCTCCTCGTTCCGGCTCTTGTCTTGGCATTGATTCTCTATGTTCCGGGAATCCTAGTGAACGCCCTGCTGTTCCGTTCTCGAGTGCTCACTATTGCTTTTGCACCACTGACTGGTGCAGCGGTATTGGGTGCTGCTTCACTAGTTTCTGGGTTTAAACCTGGAGTCTGGGGCTTAGGGCTTGTTGTTGCGGTGATGCTTGCGACCATGCTCCTTGTTGCAGGACTTTCCTTCCTTGGAGGACGTCGCCCTCACGACTGGATTGCTAGTTTCACTCATCTCTTCTCGCTGTCGAATCTGCGTGGTCTTCTGGGCACGCTGCTCTGCCTGGGAATTAACGCGGGTGTCGTTCTCTTTGTCTTCCTTCGCTCATTCCGCTCCGCAGATGCAATTCTTTATTCCTATGACACGCCTTTCCATATGGCTGTCATTCGCTGGATTCTTGACTCTGGCGATGCATCTTCCCTTCACAGTGCGACGGTTGATGGCACAATCGGCTCTCATTTCTATCCTGCGCTCTGGCACGGCTGGGTCTCCTTAGCTCTTTCTGTGCTCAACACATCGATGATGCAGGCAATTAATGCATCGACACTTGTTGTTCTGCTCTTCGTTTGGCCTCTTTCTGCCAGCCTCCTTACTTTTGCGGTCTTCTCGAAGAAATTTGACCTTGCCCCGCAGCTCGCAATTGCGATTGCCGGTCTTTTCGGGTCGTACCCATGGGGCTTTTTAACATTTGGTGTCCTGTATTCGAATTTCTTTGCGTACTCGTTAACACCCGCTTATCTCGCCGCGATTGTTCTTCTTGTTCGCGGTCTTCGCTTGAAGACGCTTGCACCAGGTGAACTCATTGCCTACCTCCTTCTGCTGATTGGAGGTTTTGCAGCGATCGCCCTGGCGCAACCGAACTCTGTTTTCACCATCGCAGTGATGATTTTCCCCTTCCTGTTCTTTAGCGCATGGAAGGTTTGTGCGAAGCGATCGGTATGGCTGGCACTTGGTGTCTGCACTTCACTGCTTGCCGCAGCGGCCGGTATCTGGATTGCGCTCTATAAAGCGCCTTTCATGCGCCGAACCGTTACATGGGTGTGGGATTCTTTCCAAACACCCGCAGAATCACTTCGCGCAGTCGCAACTTTGTCAATGAATGCGACCGATGGTGAATACGGCGGAGAAATCGTCCTTGCGGTCTTTGTTCTTCTTGGGCTTCTTGTCGCTTTGCTTCGCAAGAAGGCTTGGATCGTTTTCTCTTACCTTGCAGTCGCGAGCCTATACGTACTGTGCGCAGCCTTCGAAGGACGCTTCCGTAATGTCGCAACTGGATTCTGGTATCACGATTCATTCCGGCCTGCAGGCGCGATGTGTATCCTCGCGGTTGCTTTGGCAGCCTATGCTCTCTCATCCTGCATTTCCGCAGTGTCGAAACTTGTCGAGAACACTGCTTCGACATTTGTAAAACGAGGAATCGTTGCTGGGACATCAATTGTTTTGATCGCAGCGGTAGTTGTACTCACCCTCGCATCTTCGAATATCGCGTATCGTGAAAAGATGCTCGCACAGATGAGTGCTGACATCGCAACGAAGTACACCGACACTGAAGAACTCGCATTCATGGAGAAGGCCCGCTCGATTGTCGGTACTGACACAAAGGTCATGAATGATCCATTCGATGGGTCAATGTTCGCCTACGGTGTTGAAGGATTGCCCGTCGTTTTCCCCGCAATGCCTGGGAACTGGATTGGATCACCAAACCCCGAATCTGAATATCTAAAAGACCACCTCGATGCGGTTGAAACGGATTCAGCTAAGGTCTGTCCGATGCTTCGTGACCTTGATGTGCACTATGTGATGGTCCTTGAACGTCATAAGCAGATTTTTGATGAGCCACACCCGTGGCTAGGAGTTCGGAATATTACTCCCCAGACCCCGGGATTCGAGCCTGTGCTCCAACAAGGTCCCTACAGTCTCTACAAGATCACCGCTTGCGGACTTGGCTAAACGTCAACAAGGTGCCCGCGGTTTGACATAGATTTTATGGGCTTTTCTGTCATAGACTTTGCCCATAAATGCACACAATGAAGGAGTGTCGCGTGAAAGCGAAAACCGAAGCGGTTGCTGAAGGAACTGCAACCGAACAGCAATGGACTCCCGTCCAACGCGTTGTGTTCCCCGGAGAGAGTGACACTTCGTTATGGCCGCTCTACGTCGACTGGGGCGTTGCTCCATCAAGTGCTGCACTAAGCGCTTCTCAGGGAGATCAGAGCGTACTTACACTTCGACAATTTGAAATGCCCCGTGGAGTGGATGCGACTCGTACCTCGCTTCTGATCCCGGCACGTGAGCGTCTCTCACTTGCAACTTACTTCAATGCCTTCCCTGCTTCTTACTGGCAGCGTTGGACAGACGTTCGTAACATCCGTTTGACTTTGAAGCTCTCGAAGAGGGCGGTCGTTGAGGTTATGCGTTCCTCGGCACGTGGTACCTTCACTCCTGTTGCAACGCGTGCAGGATCTGGTGAGCTGAGCTTCGATATCCCGCTGAATCGTTTTGGTGACGGTGGCTGGATCTGGCCCGAAATCACTGCCCTCAAGGAAGATGTTGAGCTCGAATGGGGAACCTGGTCGGTACCTGCGCGCGAAGGTGACCGTCATGCGAATGTGACCGTAGGCATCACCACCTATAACCTTCCCGAA
>CALIZH010000140.1 GCA_938028585.1 uncultured Actinomyces sp.
GGTGATGACCCATGCGTCCGGATAGCCTGTGGCGGTGTTGTGATGGTCGCCTGCGCCCTGCACACGACTGACCTGGAAATGTGAGGACTCCGCATGCTCGGGTGCGCGTCCTTCCAAACCCTGGGTAAGAGAACCGTTGTGCCAGATGCGTATACAACCGGGGGCCTCGAGTGCTTTGAGAGCAAGAGAGTCTGCGCGAAGCCATGCCTCAAGGAATTGACGTTCGAGTGCTTCTTCCGGCGTTTCCAGCTCCGTCGCGTTTCCCGGAATTTCCCTGCCTGCCGAGGCAGTATCAGCTGCGGGCGTGGAGGGTTCGAATTCCGTCGCCGTGCTTTCCGCAGGTGAAGTAAACCCCGGCCCCGTGGGAATAGCGCGACCATCGCGATAAGCTTCTGCGCAGGAACGCGCTGCGTCATCGGCACGCTCGTTGAGCGGATGCCCGGCATGCCCCTTGACCCACTCGAAGGTAACTGTGCGCCCCTGCATTGCGCGGTCGATTTCTTGAATGAGCTCGAGGTTTTTAATGGGTTTCTTATCGGCCTTGACCCACCCGCGCTTCTTCCAGCCGGGTGACCACTTGGAGATCACATTGATCGCGTACTGAGAGTCTGCGAGGATGTGGAGATCTTCATCGGCTAAACCGGCTTGAGCGGTGGCATTGAGCAGCTCGAGGACAGCATTGAGTTCGCCCAAATTGTTGGTACCGCTGGGCCACCCGCCCGCATCCCAACAGTCCTCTGAGATTACCCATGCCCATCCAGCAGGTCCAGGATTGCCCAGAGAAGAACCGTCTACTGCAGCTGTAATTGTCATAGAAAATTCCTCTACTTGGTGATTCCGACCTGGTGCAGTACGAAGGCGAATTCTTGCGCCCTGGCATTCCAGCGTCCCTTGCGTCCAGATGCGCCCGCGTGTCCGGCGACCATTTCGGTTCGGATCACAATGGGTGGTTGGTCGTGGACTTGGGCGGTAGCTTGTCGAAGACGTTGAACCCACTTATGGGGTTCAACGTAGAAGACGCGTGTGTCATTGATTGAGGTCGTTGCCATGATTGCTGGATAGCGCACTCCCTGGTGGACATTTTCATAGGGAGTATATGAGCGCATGAGTGCGTAAATTTCAGGATCTTCAATGGGGTTCCCCCATTCCTCCCATTCACCTACGGTCAAGGGGAGTGAGGGATCCAAGATGGTTGTTAGCGCGTCAACGAAAGGCACTCCTGCGATTATCGCGGCAAAACGATCGGGCTGTGCGTTTGCGACTGCACCCATGAGAAGACCGCCTGCGCTGCGACCCTCGGCGATCAAACGATCTGGGTGAACCCATCTGGAATCAACCAGATAGTTCGCAACGTCCAAGAAGTCGGTGAAGGTGTGGGATTTCACCAGTTTCTTGCCGTCTTCGTACCATGCGCGTCCCATTTCTCCGCCGCCACGGATATGGGCGATTGCGTGCACGACGCCTCGTTTAAGGGCAGGAAGACGCAAGATGTCGAACTCGGGGTCAAAGGAAATTTCATAGGACCCGTAACCGTGGATCCACCCCGCATGTGTTCCGTCGGGCTGGGCATCGCGACGATGAACCAAAGTGACGGGGATTTGAGTGTGTCCATCGCGGGCGGTGACCCACACGCGTTCTTCCGTGAAATCAGACGGATCCCAGTTGGGAACCTGAGTGACCTTGAGGATACGCGATTTCCCTGTTCGTAGATCAAGTTCTTCCACGGTCGGTGAAGTCAAAACACTTTGATACCCCACACGAACAAGGCAGTCTTCAAAACGCCCAGAACTGAGCGGGTAGAGGCTACGGATCGTGCCTTCTTTGTTGAGTTCTTCCCCAAGCTCCCACAGATCGGAGCAATCTGAGGCAGGAACCGGTTTTCCATCAATAACTTCAAGAGGATGACTACGCCGGTAGTAGCGTGCTTGGGGGAGCGCGTCACGCCTGTAGGACAGGGTGAAGAAATCGCGATAGGCCTCGAGATCGCTCAGGCGCTCACCGTCACGGGCGGTGTAGAGCGTCACCCAGCGATCGGGGTCCACAAGCGAATCCACCGTGCCCTCCCCAGGCAAAGGAATGCATGCCAAACTTCCTTCGCGTGAAAGTGCTGTGTGAATGACAAGGAGATGATCGCCTGCGGGTTCAACGTTGATCTGGACGTCATCACGCTTGGCGATAACGGGAAGCGGAGAAGCGCTGGGGGCATAAGGATCCCACAGCCATGCACCGCCACTGGTTGTCGAGGTCGAATGAACAACGACGTGCCAGGGGTCATTCGACGCGGAAAACCACAGATCGAAGGCCTCGTCCGGCTCTTCCAACAGCAGGGAATCCTCATCGATATTCGCGCCCACGTGGTGATGCCAGAGCTGGAACTGGCGCCACGCTTCATCAACTCGCGTGTAGATGAAGGACTGTGAATCAGCGGCCCACGCGAAGCCATAGCCCGCGCCACTGACGACCTGGTCAACGATGTCGCCGCTGGATGCGTCCTGAATGATCCACGTCCAGCGTTCGTCCCCTTCGGTATCGCGAGACCAGGCAATCAAGCGTCCATCTGCGGTTGGAACCAATTCCCCGACTTTGAAGAACTCTTCACCTTGGGCACACAGGTTTTCGTCGAGAAGGAGCTGCTCACCTTCCAAGGTTTCCTTATCTGCCAGCACCGGGGTTTCGGTGTAGTGCAGGGCAGAAACTCGATAATGCTTCGCGTAGGAATCTTCGTGGAATTGGCGCTGGAAGTACCACCAGTCACCAATCCGTTGAGGAGCCGAATACACAACCGGTGCAGTGAAAGAATCGAACTCTGAAACAAGAGCGTCGACCAATTCCCGTGTAGGTTCGCATACCTTGTCCGCCCAGCGGTTTTCCGCCTGGATATGAGCCACAACCTGGGGATCATTACGATCGCGCAGCCAATCCCAGGGGTCGTCAAAGTAGTCCCCATGGATGGAACGAACTCGCGTCCCAAAACGCTGCAGGGCAAGAGGAGCTGCTTCTTCAGTCATATGGATACTGTAAGGGAGTGCACCCGCATCTGGAGACCGTTCGGGACACGCTGGCCAAACGCCCTCAAATTAAACGTTAAAATCAGTACCGTGCCCACAGATCAACACATCACTACACAAGCCCCCCAGAGCCTCGGAGAGACTCTGCGCGCGTGGATTAAGGAATTCATCCAATTTGGACTGGTTGGAGCAACCGCTTTCGTCATCGACATGGGGCTGTTCAACCTTTTCCAGCACGGACCGCTGGGATTCCTTTCAGGCCATGTCAACACCGCAAACGCACTTGCAGCCAGCATTGCAACCATCTACTCGTGGATCATGAATCGCGTGTGGACCTACCGCGGGCGTACTCAGGAAAACGCTGGCCGTGAAGCATTTCTATTCTTCTTCGCTAACGTGTGCGGCATTGGAATTACCCAGTTCTGCCTGCTGTTCACGCACCACATCCTCGGTTTGAATTCGCCTCTGGCCGACAATATTTCCGCCTATGTCGTCGGCTTTGCGCTGGGAACGGCTTTCCGCTTCGTTTTCTATCACTACGTCGTATTCACGGGAACGAAAAACAGGTAATTTTCGCCATAAATTCGTTCCCACCCCTTCGCGTGCCCCCACTTTGGGCCGTAGAGTCGAAGGGTGAACGCGAAAACTCTCAAGCACATTGATGACACGGCCCTGGTTTTCGAAGGGGGCGGTATGCGCGGTGCCTTCACCGCTGGAATCACCGCAACCCTGATCGAAGAGGGCATTGATTTCCCCCATGTTTCGGGGATTTCCGCGGGTTCCTCGAACACCGTTAACTACGTGTCTCGTGATGCTCAGCGCGCTCATGACACTTTCACGACAGTCGCCGATAGCCCTGAATTCGGTGGTCTCAAGCACTGGGTGCACGGTCGCGGGATGTTCAATGTCGACTATCTGTACGACGAGATCGCTCAGCCCGATGGCGATGCGCCTTTGGACCTCGATACTTTCCTTGCAAACCCAGCAGAGGTTCGCATCGGAGCTTTCAATGCGACCCGAGGTGAAGAAGTCTGGTTCACCAAGGAGGATATGCGAACGATCGAAGAAGTTGGTCGCTGCGTTCGTGCCTCCTCGACGCTGCCGATCATCATGCCGACGGTCACGATCGATGGCGATACCTACGTTGATGGAGCTCTTGGGCCCGATGGCGGAATCCCGCTGGATGCACCCATGCGCGATGGCTACCGTAAGTTCTTCGTCGTCCTCACACGCCCGCGAGACTTCGTTAAGTCCCCAATCAAGCCCGGCGTTTACTCCGCCCTCAGGCTGGCTTTCCCCCACCTTCCTTCCGTTGCCGAGGCAGTGGCTCGCCGTACCGTTGCCTACAACGCCGCCCGCCGGAAGCTATTTGAGCTGGAGGAACAGGGACGCGCACTGATTGTGACCCCCGAAGATTTGGCCATCGACAAGATGGAGATGAATGTTGAACGCCTTGAAGATGCCTTCGATGCCGGAGTTTCCCTGGCGCGTCGGGATCTTCCCCGTTGGGAAGCCTTTTTGGGCCTCTAAGGCAGGCTTCGGCGCTCATCAGCGGTGAAGATCACTCAGCACCTTCAATATCAAGGGTGTGGGGCTGGACGGAAAACCATCCAGCCCCACACCCTTACTTGTGATCTGGCAGAAAGCCTGAATATTCCAGTCTTATTCGGTAGCCAGGGCGACCGAAGGACTGACCTTTGCTGCTCTGCGACCAGGTAGCCACGAGGCAACAAGCGCAGCAAGGATAGCGATCATGACCACCGCAAGGATCTGCATCCATGGGATGGTGATGAAGACCGTGATGCCTTCCAGGGGAAGCGCAAGGATGCCGATCGCTCCGAAGAAGATTCCGCAGGCGGTTCCAATCAGCGCTCCCGTCACCGAGATGAAGAGTGCTTCAAGAGCGAGCATGGATTTCATCTGCCTCTTGGTCAGACCAAGGGCTCGAAGCAAGCCATTTTCACGGGTACGTTCGGCAACCGACAGTGACAGAGTGTTCGCAACGCCCACCAGTGCAACCAGGACAGACACTCCCAGCAGGCCGACGACAATGAGCAGCATCTTGTTAATGATGTCCGTGTACATCTCACGTTCGATAGCCGAACCGCCAACAGACAGACCGGTGTCAATCTTTGTCAGGTTCTTCTGGACATCTGTCGCAGAGGCACCGTCCTTGAGCTTCACGATCATTCCGGTAATTGGAGCCTTTGGCGCGATTTTCAGCAGATTTGCCTGGCTGATCTCATAGGGTGCTTTGGCATTCTTGTCGTACTTCGCCTTTAGAGTCATGCAAGACCCTTCAGCTGCGCACAGCTTGATGTTCTTGCCATCCAGGGAACCCAAACTGACCATCACTGTCGCATCATCGATCTGGTCGACGCTCGAGTGCGCGACCGTTGAGTAGTTGGGCTGCCCCAAAATTGGCATCGTTCCGGCATCTTCAGAACCAGTACCACCGGGGGCAATGGTTCCATCCTCTGCATTAGCGCCGCCCACAGTGGAATAGACAGGGACCGTAGCGGCCACTCCATCGGTAGAAGAAATACGCGACTGGATATCGCTACTCAGGGCCTCGTCGCTGAAGTTCGACACCGAGATATCGAAAGGACGACGCTCATTGACTTCGTTAATCAGGGAGTCACGCATCGAAGAGGCTCCGACCATCATGGTGACAACCAGGGTGACGCCAATGACAATCGATGTGCCGGTAGCGGCGGTTCGACCGGGGTTACGGACCGTATTCTCGCGCGCCATTCGCGCAAGCATTCCCGGCCACAGCTTCCCAAAGAGCTTTGTTGCCGCAGGGACAATGACAGTGCAAGTAATGAGGATGCCAACCAAGCACAGCAATGACAGGCCGAAAGAGGCCAAGAATTTCTGTGACTCATTGTGAATGCGAAGTGAGGCGAACAAGCTTCCACCGCACAGCACAGTCAGCAACAGTCCCAAGGTCAACGCGACACGGTGGCTCTTTTGGGAAGCGGCGTCGGCCTCGTTAATCGGGGAAAGGGCAGCGATCGGTGGAACTTGAGAGACCGCGCGGGCAGGTCGGCGGCCAACGAAAACGGTCAGCAGCGTGCCGAAGAGCCACACGAGCACGACATAGAGGGGCGAAATCGAGGAGATCACGTCGACAAAAGTGGTGTCCTCTGTGATTGTGCTCAGCAAGCCGCCCAGTAGTAGTCCCAAGACGATGCCGACGAGCGAGGAAATCCCACCAACGGCGTAGGTCTCGCGGCGAACAAGAGAACGCACCTGCTTTGTGCTTCCGCCCAGTGCGCGCAGAAGTGCCAGTTCGCGCCTGCGCTGTTGAAGCAGTACTCGGAATGTCGAAGAGACAACAACCGAGGCAACCAAGATCGCAATAGCCGGGAAGATCAGCGCAATCGCGGTGAGCATCGCCGCTGAGACTTGAATCGCTCGCAGGCTTTCCTCCTCAGTTGCGGAGACGCTCGCCACTTTGACGCCCTTGAATGAAGTCAGTTCAGTGGTGAGCTTTTTCGTCCACTGCTCTTGATCATCAGTCGAGGGGTTGCCGTACTTATTCACCGCCGGCGCATTGGTTGCAACGTGAATTTCACCGGCCGGCTTCATTCCCGTGCTTGCCTCGAAACCTTCTGTCGTCACGTAGGACGGCGCCAAAGCTCGATTTCCCGAAGAGTAGGTTCCGACGATGGTGAACTCGTGTGCGGAAACCGCATCGTCACGGGACAGGCTTGTCACTTTGTCGCCAATTTTGAGGGAAGATTCTTTTGCCGTGCGTTGGGGGATGACGATTTCCGAGGCCGTGGCCGGGGCTTTACCTTCACTCATCTTCACCGCGCTGAGGGGTTCCGCGAGCGCGGGAGAAAGGAAGAGCGTTGTCTGATCGCCGCCTGCCTTCACGGCAATGGGGTATTGCGCTGTGATTCCAACCGCCGTCACGCCCTGGATCTTTGCGATCTTTTGGGTCAGGGCATCGAAATCATTGCCGACCTGGGCGGCCGTCATGTTCAGCGCCTCGTCGTCGGCGGGACTGTAGGTAACCACCGATGTGGTCCCACGGTAGGAATTGCGGACGCTACCGGTGAGCGAGGAGGTCATCGTATTTGAGAACAAAAGCGTGATGACGATGAAGGCGGTGGAGATGGCAACCGCCAAGCCAGTTGAGAAGTAGCGGCGACCGTGGGAATGAAGATTGGCTTTCAACAGCCGTGTTGTTGCGCTCACGGATGTCACCTCAACGCAGCGTTCAGCTGCTCTTCGCTGGCATTGCGCAGGTCAGAGACAATTTGGCCATCACGGACAACCAAGACGCGATCAGCGTAGGTTGCGGCGTGAACATCGTGAGTAACCATAATGACGGACTGACCCAGTTCGGTAACCGCTCGGCGCAATAGATCAAGAACCTCTGAGGTCGAGTGAGAATCCAGGTTACCCGTGGGTTCATCAGCAACGATGACTGCGGGACGGCTCATCAGTGCGCGAGCAACGGCCACGCGCTGCTGCTGGCCACCCGAAAGTTCTGATGGCCTGTGGTTAAGGCGTTGTTCCAGCCCCAGCGAAGAAACAACAAAGCTGAACCAGTCTTCATCGACTTTCTGCCCCGCAAGTTCCAAGGGGAGAAGGATGTTTGCCTTCGCATCCAGGGTGGGAATCAAGTTGAAGCTCTGGAAGATGAAGCCGATGCGATCGCGGCGAAGCTTGGTTAGATCAGCATCTTTCAAAGCGGTGATCTCTGTGTTTTCGATGAGCACGCGACCTGAGGTCAGCGAATCAAGTCCCGCAAGGATATGCATCATGGTGGACTTACCCGAGCCCGAGGGGCCCATGATTGCGGTGAACTCACCAGAGTAGAAGTCAACGGTGACGTCATTGAGGGCGGTGACCTGGGTATCGCCCATGCCGTAAATCTTGGAAACGTTAGCGAGGCGAACGATCGGGGTCGCAGATGGTTCTGTATTCATAGCTCCATCATGATTGCCCGAGTCGCGTGGTCGCTATGGGGGGATGCCCTGGGCCTTCCCTGATTTCCCCCGGTGCGTCCCTTAGTCTTTGGTGGTGCTGGAGGGCTCTTTCTCGCTCAAGCTCAGTCCCCGGAAGCGGTTAAGCGCCGCCGCAACATCAACGAGGCGTGGGCGGGCAAGGCGTCCTGGCAGGGCGTGCGCTCCGAACTTTACGACGGCGTCTAAACCTTCAGAGTTCAGCGTGCGCTCAAGGCGTGCCAAAAGATCACTCAGGGTACTTGTCCCATTCGCGTAGGAATAAAGCAGCCCGCGAAGCATCCACGCAATCGCCTCGGTCTGTCCCGGATCCACAATCTGCTCGACATCTCCCAAATCAAGGTTGATCTTGTCGATGGTGATTGAGGACAAACCTGCTGCCTTCGTCTTTGGTCGATCGGAGGAATGCAAGCGCGCAGGGGCGCATCGCGCTAAAGGAGCGTCCATCGTCAGGTTCTGATGTACACGAGGAAGCTCTTTGACGACTTGACGGGCCCGATCGCTCACGTCTAGGCAGCGGTAGTGGTCCATCATCAAGACCCGATCCGCCTGATCGAGATAATCTCCCGATCCGCCCATGACGAGGATCGTTGAGACACCCAGATCTTTGTGTAGAGAGGAAATTCGATCAACAAGCGGAGTGATCGGCTCCTTTTCGGCTTGGACCAACTCGCGCATACGGGCATCACGGATCATGAGGTTCGTTGCGCTGGTGTCTTCGTCAATCAAGAGGAGTGTCGAGCCCAATTGGATTGACTCGATTAAGGATGCAGCCTGCGATGTCGAACCTGAGGCATTCTCGGTGGAGAAATGCGTTGTGTCGGCATCTCCCGGAAGATGAGTGATGAAGGATGAGACGTCGACGCCAGTGACCGCCCGACCATCGGCGGCGCGTACCTTCATCGCATCCTCAAGGGTTGCGACGTATTCGCGGCCGTCTCCCGGAATGTGTGCATAAACGCCGCGCTGAATCGCGCCCAAAAGTGTGGACTTACCGTGATATCCACCGCCGATAATCACCGTGACTCCCGGCTCGATTGCCATCCCGCGAAGGACACCCGCGTGGGGGAGCTCGACCTCGGCCTCGAGAGTGGCGGGGGAAGTAAAAGGAAGTGCACCCTCCATGGGGGATTGCGAGACTCCGCTGCGGCGAGCAAGAACGGAACCATTGGCGATGAAGGAAACCCAGCCGCGATCGATCAGGATCTGCTGCAGCGCGCGATAATCCTCGTAAACCGCGATATGACGCAACAAGCCCTCGCGTTCGCGCTCAACTTCGGGGATATCGCTCAGGTAGTCGAAAGAATCTTGGACCGCGTCGGGTACATCGAGGTCGAAAATCTGTGCGGCGCGGTGGCCAAGGATTGTGCGGCCTCGTGCGGGCATGCGGACTTCAAAACGCAATTCAACGCGGTCGGGCTTGACGGTGCAGGCACTGCGATCAAGAATCTCGACGCTGGGGGACATGACCTGAATGTCATGAAGGCGGCGCTCGCGAAGAGAACGGTTGAAAGCACGGAGTAGATAATCCGCACACGCCGCCCGCGCATCGGGTGAGGCGATCGCTGCCTGCGGAAGTCCCATTTCCTGCGGGGTTGAAATGGCACGTACTTTCGAAGGCGGAGCATAGGGATCGGCCTGAATTCGGTCGATTGAAAGCGAGAAACTCCCGAAATCCCACATTCCAACGACGGACTTGTAAGCCGGATATGAACGTCCATCAAGTTTGTGGAGCGTGCGGATAAGCTCTTCATCGCTGCCGGTGTGCTTGCGGAACTCAGCGGTAGAACTCTGGCCGGAAAGACGCTGTGCGCGCTCTGGATTGGTTGAGGTGCTCATGAGTTCAGCCAATCGCGTGCGAGATCGTGATGATCGCGTAAATGATGAGGAAAACTACCAGGCAAGAGTGAATGGCTGTGCCCGCGATGCCCAGAGAACGGGCCATGAGGGCCTTCTGATAGGAACTTTCGGGAAGGGATGCCGAGCGAGCGTTCTTGATCGCGGAAGTGCTCCATGCCCACGCCGGAATCGAGCCGAAAAGACCGATAAGGAGCAGGCCGAGAAGAGCAAGAACCAGTGGGCCGGTGCTGGGGATATTGCGTGCCTCCAGCGTCGGGGTGGTCGGCGTGTAGGTGAATTGAGGTGCGCCGAATTGGGGCTGGGGGGCTGTTTGGGGCTGCTGGGGTGCAACGGGAGTTGGCGCTGGCATTGCCGGAGACGGTGCTGGCATTGCCGAGGACGGTGCTGGCATTGCCGGAGATGGTGCTGGCACTTGCGGTACCTGCGCGGATTCCGCGTATCCCGGAGCGTTCATTGGGACGGGGGCTGTGAATGGTCCGGAGTTTTGCGGATCAGGTTGCGTCATGCCTCCATCATAGGCAATGGCTTGAGGTACAGGCGCGTTCCAAGCATCCTCTAAGCTTGCTCCACATGAAGTCGGTGTTTGTCACAGGTTATGCCCTGTGTCTTTTCCTGACTTCGTGTGACTTTCCGAGGCTGCGGACGAGGCCGCGAGCCCCCGCACCAGCACACATGCAGAGCGGGGGCCGGTTTCCCGACCCCCGCTCTACCCGCAAACGGGCTTGACGTCACAGCATGCAGGACACGCAGCCCGAAACTTCGGTGCCTTCCAGTGCCATCTGACGCAGTCGCATGTAGTACAGGGTCTTGATGCCCTTCCTCCACGCGTAAATGTAGGACTTGTTGAGGTCACGCGTGGTCACCGTATCGGGGTAGAACAGCGTGAGCGACAGGCCCTGATCGACGTGCTGGGTCGCCACCGCGTAGGTGTCGATGATCTTCTCGGGGCCGATTTCGTACGCGTCCTGGTAGTACTCCAGGTTTTCGTTCGTCATGTAGGGCGCCGGGTAGTAGACGCGACCGATCTTGCCTTCTTTGCGGATTTCGATGCGCGAGACGATCGGGTGGATCGACGAGGTCGAGCCGTTGATGTACGAGATCGAACCGGTCGGCGGGACCGCCTGCAGGTTCTGGTTGTACATACCGTACTGGGCGACGTCGGCCGCCAGAGCCGCCCAATCCTCCTGCGTGGGCAGGTGGATTGTCGAGGCCGCAAGAAGTTCGCGGCAGCGCTCAGTTTGGGGCTCCCACACCTGGTCGATGTACTTGCGGAAGTACTCGCCCGAGGCGTACTGGGAATCCTCGAAGCCCTCGAAGCTCACTCCGCGCTCGCGGGCAATCGTGCACGAGGCCTTAATGGCCTCGTAGGCGACGGCCATGAAGTACATATTCGTGAAGTCCAGGGCTTCTTCGCTGCCGTAGTAGACGTGCTCGCGGGCAAGGTAGCCGTGGAGGTTCATTTGACCCAAGCCGATGGCATGGCTCATGGAGTTACCGCGGGCAATCGAGGGCACCGACTGAATGTCCGACAGGTCAGAGACGGCGGTCAGTCCGCGGATTGCGGTCTCGATGGTCTTGGAGAAGTCCGGGGAATCCATGGTCTTCGCGATATTGAGCGAGCCCAGGTTGCAGGAGATGTCCTTGCCGACGTGCGAGTACGACAGGT
>CALIZH010000141.1 GCA_938028585.1 uncultured Actinomyces sp.
CTACAAGTTTAGCCTGTCCTTTGGATCGACAGACACACCACAACAGAAAAGGTGAGAGCACCCATTTGGGTGCTCTCACCTTTCAGTGCTAATGAAGCAGTTTCAGAAGCGATCAGCGCATCTTGGTGCCGACCGAGCCCAGACGCTCAGCAGCCTCAACAACGCGTGCAGCCATGCCAGCTTCCGCTTCCTTGCCCCATGCGCGAGGATCGTACTTCTTCTTGTTGCCGACCTCGCCGTCAATCTTGAGGACGCCGTCGTAGTTGGTCATCATCCAGTCGACGACCGGGCGGGTGAAGGCGTACTGGGTGTCGGTGTCAACGTTCATCTTGATGACGCCGTTGGCAACTGCCAGTGCGATCTCTTCATCGGTCGAGCCGGAGCCACCGTGCATAACCAGGTCGAAGGGGCGGTGATCCAGACCGTAGTGAGCAGCGACCTCTTCCTGGATGGTGCCCAGGAGCTCAGGACGCAGCTTGACGTGACCGGGCTTGTACGCACCGTGCACGTTACCGAAGGTCAGAGCGGTGATGTAACGGCCCTTTTCGCCAAGGCCCAGGGCCTCAACGGTCTTGATGGCATCTGCGGTCGAGGTGTACAGCTTCTCGTTGATTTCGCCAACGACGCCGTCTTCTTCGCCACCCACAGCGCCGACCTCGATCTCGAGGACGGTGTGAGAGTCAACGGCCAGCTGGAGCAGGCGCTTGGCGATTTCCAGGTTCTCATCGAGGGGGATGGCGGAACCATCCCACATGTGGGACTGGAACCAGGGCAGACGACCTGCCTTAACTTCCTCGGCCTCCATGTGCATGAGCTGCTCGGTCCAGGAATCCAGGTTCTGCTTTGCGCAGTGGTCGGTGTGCAGAGCGATGGTGACGTCGTAGTTCTTTGCGACCTCACGCGCGTAGGCAGCCATTGCCAGCGAGCCGGCGATACGGTCCTTGACGGTGGAACCTGACCAGTATTCAGCGCCACCCACGGAAACCTGGATGATGCCATCGGATTCGGCATCAGCGAAACCGCGAAGTGCAGCGCTCAGAGTCTGAGAAGAGGTCACGTTAATTGCCGGGTACGCGAACTTTCCGTCACGCGCACGGTTGAGCATTTCGTTGTAAACCTCAGGGGTTGCGATGGGCACAGGAGCCTCCTAATTGATGACAACATTTGTCGCTTCATATTGTCCCACATTTGCAGAAGAACATCACTGGACTATTGGCCCTCAGATCGAAGTCGTTTGAGCAAGGTATCATTCCCCCTGCTCAACGCTGATCAGGGACCAGTTTGAGACCTACTAAAATACGCCTTCTATATAGGGTGTACTCTTCTTGTCCCTTTTCTCAATATAGGTGGATGGTTTTTTGGAACGATTCAAACGCGCGCGAATTTGGCTTCACCCTCCGCAGACTTCGTGAGGAACACGAACTCTCACAAGAAACCTTGGCCTACCGTTCGGGCGTAACGAAAAACCAAATTCAACTACTGGAGTCCGGACGCGCTTCGGGACGCAAAGGCGAAGCCCGCGCTTCCAATCCACGCATGACAACACTGAGCGGCATTGCACAGGCGCTCGGCATGAGCGTCTCTGCACTCCTTGCCGAGGCAGGACTCTAAACTAAAAACTCCTGCGATTTAGTAGTGTGACATGACCGGAGTACCAATCTCCGACCACTGATACACCCAATGCGCCTCTTCAACTGGCATATTGATGCAGCCGTGTGAACCGCCGGGCCCACTCCAGCCGAATGAATCCTGCCAAGGAGCACCGTGGAATGCGTAGGAGCCAGTCCAGTACGTCACCCACGGCACGCCCTTCGCACAGTAAGGCCAATCTGGAGTGCAGCCCATATCCTGCGCCTGATACTTGAGGTATACGTTGTAGAGTCCCGTGACAGTCTCATGACCAGGTGAACCGGGAACAATCGCGACCGGACCGTGGACAACGGTGGCACCTTCGTAAGCGGTAACGGAGTTGTTTCCAAGATTGATCTCAAGCCACTTCTCACCCGGGGCGGCCTGATAAACCAGGTTTTCAGCTCCGTCAGCAATGAGCTTGCGTTCATAGGTAGCCGGAGTGACGTCGTAGCTGAAGTTTCCCTCGAACTTCTTGTTGTCCTTGAGCGACGTAATCACCGAGGTAGCGAGTGCATCAAGATCCTTGACCTTGCGACCATCAACAGCCTTCTTCGGAGTCTGAACGATATCGCCAGCAGAGTTGACATTGTGGCGGCCATTGACAGGATCTCGGTTTGTTTCTTCACCCTGAGAACGTACCCACTCGCGGACGCGCTCTTCATCAACCGCGGGCTGTTTCAAGGAACCATCATCGGCCAGAGCAATCTTCACCCATCCAACCCGATCCTTCGAGCTGGCCTCGATCGTCTCTTCACCATCGGAGATCTCAACGGGAATCTGCGCAAGCTTATTTGCGGCCTCGGCGATGGTCTGCGCACTCGCATCGTCAACCACGGGAAGAAGGTTGGTTGCAGTCAACTGCACTTCTCCCCCACGGAGCATCCGCGCGGCCTCGTCCAAGGAATTGCGTAGGACGTCATAGGGAACACCACGTCCAGCCTGAGACTTGGTTGAAACAAAGGACTCTTGATCCTCGGCTGGACGAACAGTAGCGTCAACCACCGGAGTTCCCAGTGAGGAGGCGATCGAGTTCGACAGATCTTTCATCTTCAGATCATCGACACTGATGGCAGCTGGTACGTCATTGTGAACGAAAATCGCCTTGAAGCGATTAAACAGGTTCGAATTCGCGGCAAGCGCTTGGTCCGCACTCCCCTGCGGATCAACGGTTATTCCCATATCGGCAAGCGTCAGGGGTGTCGAATGCCCTTCAACGACAACATTGACCTGCATCGTCTTCGCGCGTTGATCAACCATCTGCGCGATTTCATCCCGGGTCATTCCCGATACCGGCTGACCTGCCACGCTGACATTGGGCAGCGCACGCGTCGAATAGTGCAGGGCATAAGCAACCCCAGCCACACACAGAGCAATCAGGACGCATCCAAGCGTTACACCGATCACAAGCGGCTTACGTGATCGTGAAGATTTATGTTCAGACATCCCCTCCATCCTACTGATTTCACATCAATTTTGCTTGAAATTCTCAGATTGTACGCACCTGTGTCACCCACTTATCTTCAGACAGCCCAGATTGTTTCCTGTTACCCTATTCCAACTGGTCGGGAGTACCGTTAACGTAGGCGGACCCCAGGAGGGATAAACGTGAGTGACCTTCGTCTTCTTGTCGTTCCGGGGGGCACTTCCCCGGCATCTGTAGCGATGGCTCATGCCTCGCTACACAAACTCGCAGAGCTGTATGAAGAGCGACAGGCAGACCCTGATCATCCTGCGCCGCACACCGTTGTTGTTATTCGAGACCCAGA
Source organism: uncultured Actinomyces sp. (assembly GCA_938028585.1). GTDB lineage: Bacteria > Actinomycetota > Actinomycetes > Actinomycetales > Actinomycetaceae > Pauljensenia. The sequence goes on from CALIZH010000141.1 coordinate 3,399, forward strand.
GCTCGTCCCCCCATCGAGTTTGCGCACAGCTGCGACCACACCACGTGAGGCCTTCCCGCCCGAGCTCTACCCAGAGCTTGCTGACCGCATCGACGACCCCGCTCTTTTTGACAACATCGATCTGGTTTTGGCCTCCTCTGGTTCATCTGGCGAACCACGACTAGTTGGCCTCTCCATCGATGCATTGATGGCCTCGGTCAAGGCGACGCATTCCGTTCTAGGGGGACCGGGGCGTTGGATCTTGGCACTGAGTTCCCACCATATCGCGGGCGCTCAGGTACTCATGCGCGCTGCCGCGACCGAAATTTCACCCCAGATCGTCGATTGTTCCCATGGTTTCAATCCAAAGGATCTGCTTCCCGCGATTGCGGGGGCAACCTCCGATCCCTCTCTGCCGGGCTATCTGTCACTAGTCCCCACCCAATTGGTTGCTTGCCTGAACGCCGGCGACGAAGTCGTGAGCGCCTTGGCACGCCTCCACACCATCTTGATCGGCGGGACTCGCCTTGATCCCGCGCTGCGCCAACGCGCCGAGGATGCGGGACTCACCATCGTCGAATCCTTTGGAATGACCGAAACCTGCGGCGGCTGCGTGTACGACGGCGTTCCGCTTCCCGGGATCATGGTGCGCACCCTCGATTGGGACGGTACCACCCGTATCGCTATCGCCGGCCCAGTCCTACTGACGCGCTACCTTGTCGGCGACACCCCATTCCACGACGAGGCCGGCACCCGCTGGTTTATCAGCGGAGATACCGGCGTGATCGACGCCGGTGGGCGCCTGAAAGTTCTGGGGCGCGCCGACGACATGATCATCTCCGGAGGGCTGAACATTCCGCCAATCCGAGTCGAGGACGCCCTGAAGAACGTGGCCGGCATCAAGGACGCGTGGGCGCTGGGCTTAGACGACGAAAAATGGGGACAGGCATTGTCCTGTCTTGTTGTCCCCGAGGACGCTCCTTCTTTCCCTCCCCCACCTGAATTTGTTGAGGAACAGGGGCATCGCATTCGCGAGGCCGTTTCTTCCCAGATCGGTCGCCCGCAGGCACCGCGTCGCGTGATCTTCGTTTCTTCGATTCCGCAGCTTTCTTCCGGCAAGGTCGATCGCATTGCCGCACGTAAGCTCGCTGAATCGCTCACCGGGACAGAGTCTGAGTGGCGTCGATGAGCACTGAAAATAGGCGACAAGCAAGCCTGGGCGATTGGATTGAAGGTGCCAGGCTGCGCACCCTTCCTGCTGCTGCGGCCCCAGTCTTCGTCGGCGTTGCCGCCGCTTTCGCTTTGGGCGCTGTTCATCCGGAACGCTCAGTCTTGGCGCTTCTTGTCGCTCTATTGCTTCAAGTTGGCGTGAACTACTCCAACGACTACTCCGACGGCATCCGCGGAACGGATGACCAGCGAAGCGGTCCCCAACGTTTGACGGGTTCTGGGCTTGCGCGGCCTCGTACTGTTTTAAAGGCGGCACTGGGGTGCTTCGCCGCAGCAGGCGTCCTTGGCTTGATCCTTGTTGCGATCAGTGGGACCTGGCCTCTGATCGCCGCAGGCATCGCTGCGGTCGCAGCGGCATGGTTCTACACGGGCGGGAAACACCCCTACGGCTATATGGGAATCGGCCTATCGGAACTCTTTGTCTTCGTTTTCTTCGGACTGATGGCGACCGTTGGAACGACATGGACGCATATCCCTTCAGCACCTTGGTGGCTGTGGCTTATGGCCTCATGCTTGGGTCTGATGTCGGTGGCAATGCTCATGGTCAACAACATCCGCGACATTCCTACCGATAGCGTCACCGGGAAGAAAACCGTGGCTGTTCGCTTGGGACAGCGAGCTTCTCGAATCCTCTTTTCCCTGTGCCTATTGGCCCCAATCTCCGTCTTCTTTGCGCTTCCCGCAGCGATCGGCACCCATGTCATCATCTGCATTTTGGCGTCGCTTGCGTGGATTCTGGCGATCTTCCAGCCGGTCTACTTGGTGCTGAGCGGGGTGAAGGGAAAGGACCTCATCATTGTCCTCAAGCACACCGGCTTTTTAACCTTGGGGTGGGCACTTTTCGTGAGCGCGCTCTTGATCTCAAGTACATTTGCCTGAGCAACTGCTCTAAACTCAAAACATGGTACGCATTCTGTTCATCGTCGCGTGGTTCGCCGCATCGGTTTATGCAATTTCAGATTGGGCAACAACCCCTGCCAACAGAATGCCTATGAAGCTTTCTCGGATGACCTGGCTGGTCATCTTGGTCGTGACAGTCCCATTCGTTTCTCTTGGCGCAATTGCGTGGATCGTCCTCAAGATGGTCGCAAATGCCGAGGATCGTCAGGCACAATCCGCTCCCAAAGCCCCAACCGCCCCAGACGATGATCCTGAATTCCTCTTCCGTATCGAGCGCGATCTTCAGATGAAGCGTAAGCGCGAAGAAGAACGGAAGAATAAAGAAAACCCCTCCACCACTGAAGATGAAGGGGATGAGCCCGAAGAGGGGCAAAGGAAGAACTAGCGCTTGAGCTGAGCTTCAGAAACCCCGGGAACCATATCCGAGGCCTTGGACAGCAGGTGCGCAGCCGGCTCGTGATAGGTCATTCCAACCAGCACGTCATCGTCAAAAATGAGCGAGGTCAGCGAAGCAAGAGAGCATTGCCTTGACAGCGGTGAATGCCCCAAGGGCTGGTGACGAATCAAACGCTGAAGTGAAACGATGGGCATTTGGTGCGAAACCAGCAGCGCTTCATGGCCGCGCGCCTCACGCAATGCACGAGCAACCGCACGGGTCATGCGCTGAGCAGCATGCGCATAGGACTCTCCCCACGAGGGGCGCAAAGGGTTCACGTAGTAGCGCCAGTATTCGGGGCGTGCAAGAACCCACGGATTCGCATTGACCGCTACACCTTCAAAAACCGATTCAGCCTCAATGAGGTTGTGATCATGTTCAATCTCAAGCTCGTAGGCAAGCGCGGTCGGCGCTGCGCTCATCTGGGCGCGCAGTAGGGGCGAGGCAATGACGTGGGTAATATCAGCGCCGCTGTCGACAAAATACTCAGCGACGGCCTCGGCCATCTCAATTCCAAGGTCAGTTAAGCCATAACCGGGAAGGCGGCCGTACAAAATACCATCGGGATTATCAACTTCACCGTGGCGCATCACGTGAATAACAGTCTTCATGACAGTGCCTTTCTGGAGGTACCACTGCGCTGAGGCAATACTGCGATGTATTCAGCGCATGCGTTGCGGGAGATATGCCGAAGGGCCCCACCAGTGGAGGGACCCTTCAAGAAGATCACTTCTTGTTGCGACGCTGGTGACGCGTCTTGCGCAGCAGCTTGCGGTGCTTCTTCTTCGCCATGCGCTTGCGGCGCTTCTTAATGACGGAGCCCATGGGGTTCCTCCCTCGAGTGTGTAGGTGCGGCAGAGGTGACTACCGCCTGACGTCAGGTGCCAAAAGGCACAGCAGGTTTATATTACCCGTTAATCCCCGCAACGCGTTCATCGATGTGATCAGTCAGACCGGCGCGGATCAGCTGGCCAACCGCAGACTCGGGAACTCGGAAGCTCTTACCGACACGAATCGCCGGCATTTCTCCGCTGTGAATCAAACGATAAACAGTCATCTTCGAGACGCGCATAATATCCGCCACCTCAGATACCGTCATAAAACGCGGGGCAGAGTGCTGATCCATTGATGACTCCCAGACGTGCAAAGATTAATTCGGTCTCATGATACTGGAAAGATCCCCCCATTTGGCAACTTTCTCCACTTCAATTTTCTTCAATCACTACTGTCCCCTGTGTCACGTTATTCACATACGTTTCAGCCAATAGACTTTTAGGGCATTAGGATGAAGCTTGCGAGTGATTCTGGAGGTGACATGGCTCGTAGAAATCGGCGCCCTAGCACGCCTGGTCGGGCATCCGATCAGCATTCCTCTGCGTCGCATCGTCGTGCGCTCGCCCACTCAAGCCGAGGCTACGGACCGACAGGCATCCCCGAAGATCGACCTTCACCTACCGTTGTCTATCCCGCCGGAGTCAAGCCCTACCTCCTTGAGGATTCCGGACTTCTCACTCGCTTCCGCGTCTGGTTTGCACACGAAGCTCGTTTTTCACCCGCACGACTGGTGCTCATCGTCTTCGTCATGCTCATCGCATTCATCACCTGTCTTCTTGCCCTCCCCATCTCAACGGCCTCTGATGAACGCGCACCTTTCGTTGATATCCTCTTCACTGCGATTTCCGCGGTCTGCGTGACAGGCCTGACCGTTGTTGATACCGCGACGTATTGGTCAGTTTTTGGCCAAACCGTCATTGCGATGGGCATCTTTATCGGCGGCCTAGGTGTCGTTACCCTGGCAACAATTTTGAGCTACGCCGTTTCGCGGCAGCTCGGGCTCACGCAGCGAATGCTGGCAACTGTGGAGACAAAATCCAGCGGTATGGGGCGGCTGACCGCTCTACTGAAAGCGGTCATCGGCACCTCATTTATCGCTCAGATTTTGCTCACGATTGCTTTCGTTCCTCGCTTCCTTACCCTGGGCCATGAGACAGTATGGGAATCGCTCTTCCATGCGGCCTTCATGGCAATCTCGGTGTTCAATAATGCCGGTTTTGTCATTTTGAGCGGCGGCTTGGTCCCTTACCACACCGACTGGTGGATGCTCAGTCCTATTATTCTGGGAACTTTTGTCGGGGCGATCGGCTTTCCTGTCATCTCCG
>CALIZH010000142.1 GCA_938028585.1 uncultured Actinomyces sp.
CATTGCCAAAATAGAGATAGCGCTCATAGCGGGGTTCGGGCTTACCTTTTTTTCCCACCACGAGCTCCTCTGCGGCCCAGGGCAGCAGAGGGAGCTCCACTCCCGCCCTTTCCAGATCTTGGTGACGTTCAAGGTGCCTTTTTTGGTCGGCGACGAATTCTTTCCACGCAAGGGAATCATCCCCCGCTTCGATCCGCAGGTCAGCACGAGGATTATTGAAGATCGTGAAGACTTTCGCATTCAGTGGGGACCCATAACAGGGCTGCGGAACCGTGGGATACAGCTCCGCGCGCGGACCACTGCCCCACCCGTAGAGCCACAAAGCCAGATCCACAAAATCTCCCCAATCGAAGTACTGCCGCAACACTTCGAGGTCACGGGGGTGCACCACACGGGAGAGTAGCTGCAACAGTTCTGCCTCCAGGGCTTGGGGCAAAGTTTCGTTGGAGGGCAGTTCAGCGGTGGCCCTAGCACTTAAAAGCAGAGCTTCTAGATCTGGACTAACTACAGTGGGTTGCTCCCACCACTGTTGTGGCTCCAATGGTGCAATAGTCGCAGCATATTCCGTCCAGAACTGCACAAAACTGCGCCATTGCGAATTTAGATCCTGCGGTAGCACGTTTATCTCTTCAGAGTTCATCTCTCTGGTTCCTTACTTTAGAAAGGCAGCTCATCGAAAGTTGCTGTGTCAGTCTTCTGTCCATGTCCAGCTGACGTTTCCCGCCTCGCCAGGAAATCCCAGTCGAGGTTGCGTTTCTTCAAGGAAGTGGCTTGCATGAGAGTCCGGAAGGACAATTCGATATATCGTAACAAGACTTCAGCTTCGTTTATCTGACCTTCCGAACCGGAGCTGACAATAATCTCAATCTCTTTTTCAATGAGGTTGACGAGGCTCTTCACGCTTCCAATCGCTATGTGCTTGTCGCTAGGATCGATGAACTCTTGCCATCCGTCGTACACTTCTTCTTCTTTAACATCGAGCTCATTCAAACCAGCTTCGGTGATTTGGTAGGTATGATCTCCGAGATCCTTCACCAGACCTTGCTCCGTGAGAGTACGTAAAGTGGGGTAGATAGAGCCAGGACTAGGAGCCCACAGTCCCATAGTTTCTTTCCGGATTGCCTTAATGCTTCCGTAAGCATGCAAGTTTTTGCGTTTAAGAATATCCAGGACTGCCAGTCGAATAAATCCTGGTTTCGCTCGCTCGGAGGTTGTTCGCCAAGCCGTGATAACTCCTTCAGATATAGTGCGATATATCGCATCGCATAAAGTTCTTGAGGGGCAAGTTCAAGGTGTGAGCATCGATATAGGTAAGTAATTTCGGAGTACTCCTAACCAAGCTGGCCCACCCCCTTGGTCGAGCTTTTCGTAGCGGCGAGGTAGTGACCCACGAGCATCGGAGCCCTGTGCGGCATCATCCCTGCGTTCGCGGCTGTGCGGATTAAGCCGATTGACGCGATCCGCTACTGATTGACTGCTTGGCTGAGCGCTTAAAGCTGAGTTAATTAGACAGAAAAGGGGGTTGGAGACGGAAAGCCGTCTCCAACCCCTTTTGAGTTTTGGTGGTGTGCGCACCTAGCACACACCGTGTTTAAGCATCAGTCGTTGTGAGATTCCTGGTGCTTCTTAGCTTCTGCGTGAACCTCTTCCATGTTCAGGGCTTCTGCCTGAGAGATCAGGTCCTCAAGAGCAGCGGCCGGAAGGGCACCGGAGTTACGGAAGATCAGGACACCTTCGCGGAAGATCATCAGAGTCGGGATCGATGCGATCTCCAGTGCTGCCGCGATGTCCTGGTTGGCATCGGTATCAACCTTGGCGAAAACAACATCTTCGTGGCGCTCATGACCCAGCTTCCCACCTGGGCAGACGGCCTACCGCTCGATGCTGATGGCTACTAGTTTGGCTTCTATATGAAGGAGTGATTGCGAAGTTCTCGGTATCGCGTCCGGTTTTGACCTCTCCCGGGCCTTACGGGTGAACGGCGGCGAAAGAAGCTGGCAGTGCGCAAGAGAGGTCAACTTTGGTAGACACATAATTGTCAGGTAAGCCCCTACCGTTAGCTGGGCCTGCGTCATTGTGGGGGCACAGTATTCTCATCATTTTCACCAAACATACGTACCAGAGTGCCCTCGGTAAGATACTTACTATTCTCCGGCTTTAGTTTCCATAAGAGCCCTTGAACGGACCTGGCTTGTTCATTGGTGAGCCGCGCACAAATCGCTTCGGCCAGAAACTTGCCTTTACGAACAATGAGCCTGGCCGGCTTCGCACCGTCTAAGCCACCACTTTGGCTGGCCTGGTTTGCCCAAGCAGCTGCTAGTAGTAGCGAATGTTCCTGTGAAGGTAACCAGACGCCCTTCTCGTTCATCTTAGAAATCTTGTTAACAAATTCAGCCTTTCTATCCTCTGATTGGTATGCCAAGAAATCCAAGTGGAAAATCGCTTTGATTCCATATATTCGGCCCATGGAGGTGTCCTTAGTGCCATTGCCAAAATAGAGATCGCGCTCATAGCGGCGTTCGGGCTTACCTTCTTTTCCCACCACGAGCTCC
>CALIZH010000143.1 GCA_938028585.1 uncultured Actinomyces sp.
CCTGTTTTGGGCGGTTGGAGCCGCGCAGTGGTGTCACGGGTTTCAAGCGCGAGTGCCAGCCGCCGCGCAGTGGTGCTGTGGGTTTCATGCTGGGCTGTATTGCTCGAACCATCTCAAAGTGTTTCCAGCGCACAGCAATATGCTGTCTGGGAATTCAAAGATGGCATGAGTCATGCGCCAATCAGATCGTCGTCTTCTTCAGTTTCCCTTCTTTGCGCGGATGGCGACCAGTACCTGGGCGACGACCTCGTCGATGACGCGCAGATCCGACCAACGGACACGAATGACTGTCCACCCGGCGCGTTCGAGGTCTCTTTGTCGACGCTGCTCGGCCTCAATGCTGTCGTGGACTTCATCAACCGTATCCCCGTATTTGATGCGCCCGTCGAATTCGATAGCGATCTTCAGGTTGGGCAGTGCAATATCGATGAAGTACGTGTGGTCGGCAACCTGGACCTCTTCTTGAGTCGTCATTCCTTCGATCCCCGCGCGCAGCAACGCGAGGAGGACCAGGGCCTCGCCGGGAGACTCACATCCAGCGTCGGCACGATCAATCATCCATCGAGCCCGCTCGCGTCCGATGGTGTTGAGGGGAGTGCCAGCCAAGGTCTCGTGGAATTCTCCGCGCGCCTTCTCCTGGCGGGCACGCGACTCATCCTGATGGAAACGATCAAACTGGCACGCCCGGGCCAACCCTGCGCAGGCGATGGGAAACCCGTGCTGTTCGTTTAGTAGACGAGCGCAATCAACGACAACTCGCGCCGGTGTCGCGATTCGGAAGCCCAAATACTTTATCGAGGGAACCTGTGATCGTGGACGAGAAACGGCAATTGTCACGGCTGAAAAACGTTCGTTCTTATCGATTGTGACCGCTGGGAAATGAATCCTGCATGGTCGATCTCGAGATGGCGCATACAGTGTGAGCTTCTCGATCTGGTCGTCGGCGGGGAGGCCGAGAAGGTAAGCGGCGACGCCGCCGCTGATGACGTAATCGGGATATCGCAGACTCAGAGCGCACATGCGAGCGATGAAAACAGCTGTTCTGCGCTCGCTTAAGTTCAGTCCAATCAACCGCGCTGAAGGAATGTAAATGCCGGCCAGTAGGCG
>CALIZH010000144.1 GCA_938028585.1 uncultured Actinomyces sp.
TTGCGCCTTTCAAAAAACGGCAGGGTGTGAGTGTGCACGAGGCTATACTCTGTGCCTTCAACCGTCACCGTCTGTGCGGTAACCGGCTTCACCGAGATGCTTCCGGTCCCGTTAACCGTGCCATCATGAGTGCCGAGGGAGCTCCCGAACACAGACGATGCAGCCAAGAGCCCCAAGTCTTCGACTGAGATCTCGGCCGCCGCGAACGCCGCATCCTCTTCTCCGCCGACGTGCGCGCCGATGATCGCTATCGTCGCACTCACAGTCTGTGTGTCGGGGCTCTCCACCCGCGCAAACATGGTCCGCGTCGGTCTGGTGGGGACGCAGCCTAAGAGCGTGATCTCACGATGCTCAGCAACACCGTGAATAACATCCCACGTCCTGGTACGCCCATGATACAGCGTCACACCAGGGGCAGGACTAGAAAAGATGCCTTCCTCGAATGCCCCGATCAGCGAGAGCGAGGATCTCCCTTCGCCGTCATACCGCAAGATGCCTGGAATCTGCTTTCCAGGGTCGTCCGGCAGCCACCACAGGCCAACCCACTCGACGGCCTCATCGAGATTCAGCGGATCGTTGGTCATCGTTCTCCCGTGACAACTACTCAGACATTGAATCTGAATTCCACTAAGTTGTCACGACTAACGAAACTACCCACAGACCACCCCATCCAGAGGGATTCACAGACGGCTTACGAAGAGGTAGAACGGATACTCGTAGTGCTGATGGGCACGTCGATGCGATCCCGTGCCACGACGATGCCATCTTTGACTATGTAGCACTCCACAAGGTGATCCCCCCGGAAGTCCGACCGTTCGTCCCGCACACCAGATGCTGTGGAGTCGACAATCTGGCCGCGGACGCAGTTGCGTCGTTCCGCCTCCGGACCACGGTTGAGAACCTTCCACTTTGGAACCGAGCATGTAACTACCTTGAAACGCAACTTCCTTTCGGCTTTCAGCAGCGTCCTAGTGCGCAGCATCTCCCGTAGTTTCATCGGTCGCCAACCATCCTGAGTCACGTCGCAATCGATCGAGACAGTTTCCGATATCTCAACCGGGTAGCGGTCCTCGACGAACTCCTCAGTGTTCTTGAACGACCATGCACCGTTCAAGTTCTTCGCTCGCGGGACGGATGTACCGAACACTTCACGCCAGGTGTCATTCGCCAAGGGCGTATCCCCGGCTTCCATAGCCTTAACACAGCGGTTGTAGGCCTTCATAGCCTTCGGTTGGAACTTGTCCTTCACGTAGACATACTGACGACTACCAAGGGCCAAGTAGTATTCCTTCTCCGGCTCATTCTTGAGGAATTCGAAGAAGTCGCGTGCCATCCGATCAAACGAGCCGCTACCCACTGAGTCAAACTCATGCGTCTGCTCGAAGAAGCGGTAGACCAGCGTGTCAATGAGGAGTCCACCCATGGCAACGCCGGCGGCGTTCTTCCATGCGCGGACCATCCGCGCGAGGTGACGCATGTTGGCGGAGGTACGCTCGACGCTCTCACGGGTAGCTTGTTTCTCGTCGCGGGGCTTAGTGGTCTTCCAGCTCGCTGACTTCGTGTCAGGGTAGGAGAAGCTGCCATCCGTATTCTCGAACGCTGGTTGGACATCAAATTTGAAGGCATTGGCCGCAAACCGCACACAAACTACGCACTGATCAACCCGGATGTCGGTTTTCGGATACCGAGCCTTCAGATCTTCGCGGACCCGCTCGAGCATACGACGAGGTCCACTGTCCCCCGCGTAGTCTTCA
>CALIZH010000145.1 GCA_938028585.1 uncultured Actinomyces sp.
AGGCACACACACCCGCTTAACGAAGTGTCAACAACACAAGCCTAACCCCAGCCATCGCATGTGCCTTTCTGGGGATACGGAAAAGCCCCACCACAACACGTGGAGGGGCATGAGGAAGCCGGAAAATTGGGGTATTGGAGCACTCTGACGCGTGATGTCTGCGCGCTTCTTGGCTACCGCAGCAGCTACGTACTAAACTGGCCCCACCAGTAGCGGCTCGCCACGTCTTCGGATGTGGTCAGAGCCGGTCATCATGTGCCGAGGGTGTCCTATCGGAACAGAGAGGCCAAGCCCCTGGCGCAATCGTGACCTAGTGCGTGCTCGACATCAGTGTGCTAGCATGGGTGTCAACACGACCGGTTCCGCTGCCCATCTCGGTGGGAGTCCAGGGCCGGTCCCTTTCTATCTTCACGAGGTCGCATGGGGACAAAGCCGTTCAAGAGCTATGAGGAACAGGTCAGTATCCTCCAGTCACGAGGACTGGGCATCGACGATCCGGCTCATGCTGCCGAAGTTCTGCGTACGCATAACTACTATCGGTTATCGGGTTACTGGCACTCGATGCGTCAAGTAGATCCCCAAACACATACGGCACTCGATGTTTTCAAGGACGGCGCCACCCTCGATCTTGTCCTCGCGCTCTACGACTTCGATGCTCGATTGCGCCACGCGGTTTTTGCGAACCTTGCTCCCGTAGAGCTAGCGATCCGTTCATTGCTTGGCTACCATCTCGGGGCACTTGACCCGCTGATTCACCTCGATGCATCGAAGCTCAGTGCCACCGCGAGCAATCCTTCAAAGCGCACTAAGGGCGCTACTGAGCATGATGACTGGGTAAGGAAATATCGCCAAGCGTTGCGTAGCTCTCGGGAGGACTTCGTCGAGCACCACCGCAGCCAATATGACGGAGTCCTTCCTGTCTGGGTGGCTGTTGAAGTCATGGATTGGGGAATGCTCTCCCACCTGTACAGGTTTACTCCCAACCCTGCTCGCAATCGCATAGCTAGAGAGTGCAATATGAGCGGGCCGCAATTGGAGTCGTGGCTAAAGTCGCTCAATATTCTGCGGAATTATTCGGCTCATCATGCTCGCTTGTTTACGCGAGTGTTCGACATTAAACCAAAGACAATCGATGATCCTCGTATGAAGCCAGTTGAGAGCGTCTCACATCTCGTGTTTGGTCAGCTCAGCCTCATACGTTATCTGCATGCTGTTTTGGGAACAGATGGAGGTGTACCTGACCTCGCAGGCGTTCTGGAAAGCTATCCTCACAACCAGCTCGTCTCGTTCTATCGCCTGGGCACGCCCGAGAATTGGCGCGAGCTCGACCTCTGGTCCTAGCTAGATTGCTGACCCACAGCAACGCGAAAGCCCGTGTCGAAACACGGGCCTCGGAATTGGAGCACTATCAGGCGTCCATCTCCAGAGTGCCAGATTTACAGCAGATGGACAAGACCTGCGGCGGCGCCAACTAGGGTAAACTCTACTGGCGAAGACCCCGGAACGATCCCCAGCTTTGGCTGCATCGCCGGGGTTACCGCTTTTCTTACACTGGTACATGGCCCGGCGAGAATACCTGTACCGCAAGTGCTGCAGATGAACTGTGTTCCCCGATCAGTGTGGAGCACGACCCCTGTGGGGAAGCTGCCACGGGTGGTGGCGGCCATGTCGAGCGCGGTGATGACCAGAGCGCGTGTTGTGCTGCTCGCCCATGGCGTATCCCAGGACTCGGCGCGAGTGCGCATCACGCACGG
>CALIZH010000146.1 GCA_938028585.1 uncultured Actinomyces sp.
AGGGCGCGGTCTTGTGGGCTTCTGGATCCCCACCTGGAGCACCCAACGTCAGCACCCCGGAGCCACTTCACTTCCACACGATCTCAACCGACTCGGGATCAAACCCCTTCTTGCCCTGCTTTGCCCGTTTGAGCGTCACAGTCATGAGGGTGTCGATCATCGTTCGCTGTAACGCGATAGGGGCCGCGAGGAAGGCCGCTGCCGGATCTGGCGTCCCGAGGATGGGTGCGAGCACGGTCCCGGTACCGGAGGTAAGGCGCTCGGCCTCAAGGCGGGCGATCTCAGTCCGAGCAGCGTCGCGGATGCGGGCGAGGTCAGCACCCTCGATCACCTCGGCGTCGTAGTCTCGCTCAGCACGAGCAATGCGTGCGCGCTGCTGTGCGATCTGCTCCGAGAAAGCGTCCTTGACCTCGGGGTCCGCCTGCTGCTTTTTGCGACGCTTGAGGTCCTTCTTCTGGAGCCGGGCGACGACGAGAGCCCGAACGAAGTCGTCAATCGCGTCTCGGGTTCGGTTGAGATGCCCGGCGTTGCAGCTGTAGTAGCGGGCGCGGGTTCGCACCGGCTCACCACACACTTCACACCGGTAAAGCCCTGCCCCCAGGTGTTTGCGAACGGTGGAGCCGCTGCGATTCGTCACGCGGGCAGGGTCGTCGAGAAGGTTCTGAACTGTCCACCATTGATCTGCTTCGACGATCGCCTCCCACTGCCCGAGGACGAGCTCCCCGTTCTCATCCTTGACGAGGTTGTCTCGCAGGGCCTTACGGCGCGATTCCCCGGCCTCCTGCCGACGAGTGCCCTTCGAGGTGTAGACCGAGTACCCCGCATAACGAGGGTTCCGCAGGATGCCGAGCACCGTCGAGGGCGACCAGGGCTTGTCATCGGGCACCGGGCGAGGTTGCTTGCCCTCAGCCTGCCGTCGAGCATTGCGTTCGAGGACGATCGTCCGACTGTGCAGGGGCACGCGCGGAACCCCAGCCACCTCGCCGTCGGCCTGAGCGCCGCTGAGGGCGCGTGCGATTCCGTGCAGCGAGTCCCCTCGAAGGAAGGCAGCGTAGATGGCACGCACAGCCTCAGCCTCGTGAGGGATGAGCTCGCCAGCGGTGGTATAGCCCATCGGACGAACCCCTTTGGGTGGCCTCCCTTGCCGGGCACGTTGGACGTGCGCCCGAGACTGGCGAGCGCCCTTGCGCTCGACCTCCGCTCGCGCGACCGCAGCCTTGATGCGGGCGTACATGCGCCCGCCGTCGGTGCCGAGGTCAGCGTCGCCATTGGCTGTCACGAGGAGGAGGCCACGGGACTCTGCTCGGTCGATCCAGTCTTCAAGCTCCCGAGGCTGTCGGGTGAGCCGGTCGAGGTCGTAGCACACGATCGCGTCAAGTAACCCCGCTTCGTAGTCAGCGACCATCCGCAGGTAGGCAGGACGCTTCTTGGTCTTGTCAGAGGCGGAAATGGACTGATCCACATAGGTCTCGACAATCTCCCAGCCACGGAACTGAGCGAGCTTCTCGCAGTCCTCGCGCTGACGGTCAATGGCGAGCCCGTCCATCTCACGGTCGAGAGAGATACGAAGGTAGATGGCTGCACGGACAGGCTGGGAGGAGGTCGGCTTCATGCCTCCAGTTTACTTCTTAGACGTAAGCCCCGTGCGGAATTCGACGATGTCGCCGTCCTGCATGACGTAGTCCTTGCCTTCCATGCGGACCTTGCCGGCAGCCTTCGCGGCGGCCATGGAGCCGGCCTCGATCAGGTCATCGTAGGAGACGATTTCAGCCTTGATGAAGCCCTTTTCGAAGTCCGTGTGGATGACGCCGGCAGCCTTGGGAGCAGAGTCGCCCTTGTGAATCGTCCAGGCGCGGGCTTCCTTCTCGCCAGCGGTCAGGTAGGTCTGCAGACCGAGGGTATCGAAGCCAACGCGCGCCAACTTATCCAAGCCAGATTCGCTCTGGCCGGACTCCGCCAGCATTTCTCGCGCATCGTCCTCGTCCAGCTCAACAAGCTCAGACTCAAACTGGGCATCCAAGAAGATTGCTTCAGCGGGAGCAACAAGCGAACGCAACTCGTCCTGCAGTTCCTTATTGTCCATCTCTTCAGCATCCATGTTGAACACGAAGATGAAGGGCTTAGAGGTCATCAACTGGAAGGACTTGAGCGCATCCTGGTCGAGCTTCGCACCCGCGGGGCCGGAGAGCAGTTCGCCCTTTTCAAGCAGTTCCATTGCCGCGCGCGCGGTTTCCAGGACGATCGCCTCGGTCTTCTTGCCGCGCACTTCCTTTTCCAGACGCGGGATCTGCTTTTCAAGCGTCTGCATGTCGGCCAGAATCAGCTCGGTCTTAATGGTTTCAATATCCGATTCAGGATCAACCTTGCCATCAACGTGCACAACGTCGGGGTCGGAGAAGGCGCGCGTCACCTGGCAAATGGCGTCGGCCTCGCGAATGTTCGCAAGGAACTGGTTACCCAAGCCCTCACCCTCAGACGCACCACGCACAATACCCGCGATATCCACGAAAGAAACGGTCGCGGGAATGATGCGCTGAGAACCAAAGATCTCGGCGAGCTTGTTCAAACGCGCATCGGGAAGCGGAACGACGCCCACATTCGGTTCGATGGTTGCGAAGGGGTAGTTCGCAGCCAGAACAGTCGCGCGGGTCAGAGCATTAAACAGAGTGGACTTGCCAACGTTGGGCAGGCCGGCGATACCAATAGTTAAAGACACGCCCCTATCCTATCCGACGAGGCCGCACTCCCGTTTACCCGCGCGCCTAGAAAGTGCGCGCATAAGCGGGTGAAATTTCGCTCAGCTGGTGTGATCCGGTCCGGCAGTGCGACGCGCATGCGGACGAACATCAATCTGTCCGGCCTTCTTCAAATCCGAACGCAGGTCTCGGGGAAGAGCGAAGGTGGTCGTTTCCGTCTCAGTTCGGACTTCCTCGACAGTCGGGAAACCACGTTCCTGAAGCCAGGAAATCACTTCACGGACAAGGATTTCGGGCACCGACGCGCCCGAGGTCAAGCCCACGGTCTTCGCACCTGTAAACCATTCTTCCTGAAGCTCTTCGGCCTTATCGATGCGATACGCAGCGGGTACACCCGATTCGAGCGCAACATCAACCAGACGTACCGAGTTCGAGGAATTCGCAGAGCCCACAACAACCATGACATCGACCTGAGGGGCAATGACCTTCACAGCCCCCTGGCGATTTTGCGTCGCATAGCAGATGTCATCTGAAGGCGGATCAACAAGTTTGGGGAAACGCTGGCGCAGGCGATCAACCGTTTGACGCGTCTCATCAACAGAGAGGGTTGTCTGCGAAATCCACACAACGCGCTCAGGGTCACGGACAACCAGATTGTCGACTTCTTCAGGCGTTCCAACCACTTGAATGTGTTCGGGAGCTTCGCCAAAAGTACCTTCAACTTCTTCGTGGCCTTCGTGGCCAACCAAGATAATGTCGTAGTCTTCCTTCGCGTAGCGCACGGCCTCTCGGTGCACCTTCGTGACCAGCGGACAGGTCGCATCGATTGTCGCGAGGTGACGCTGGGCTGCAACCGCGTGGACTTCTGGCGAAACCCCGTGAGCAGAGAACACCACACGTGCGCCTTCGGGAACCTGATCGGTTTCTTGAACGAAGATCGCCCCGCGCTTCGTCAAAGATTCGACGACAAACTTGTTGTGAACGATTTCCTTACGGACGTAGACGGGCGCACCGTAAAGATCCAAGGCTTTTTCAACAACATCAACCGCGCGATCAACACCCGCGCAATATCCACGAGGCGCTGCAAGCAGGATCTTCCCACCTTCGACGCGGGAATCGCTTTCGCTAGTACGAAGGGTGTCGTCATGAGTCATAGATCAACCGTACAGGCCGCCATGTGCATCTGCGAACCATAATTGCTTTTCCTTCCCAGTCTGGACGCAAATGCCCCTGGCCTGTGTCATGCTTATTTCGTGCCAGAGAACATGCCCCCCGCAGCAAAAGCTGCTGATACGACGCGCGAAAACCCGTGGCCGCTGCGCAGACTCACGCAGAACATCAAGATCTACGTTGACCGAATGTCTTCGCTCTGGGTGGAAGGACAGGTCGTCCAATACAACCCGCGTCCGGGCTCGCGCATGGCGTTTTTCACCTTGCGCGACACCGAATCTGACACCTCGATGACCGTTACAGCTTTCCCGAATGTCATTTCTGCCGTTGGCGCAGGATTTGAAGAAGGCGTCAAAGTCGTCACGCGCGTCAAGCCTGTTTTTTGGGAACGCAGCGGAAGCTTGAACCTCCAAGCAGCCGAGGTTCACCTTCAAGGTCTGGGCGATCTATTGGCTCAAATCGAACGCCTGCGTCAAAAACTTGCAGCCGAAGGCCTCTTCGACGAACGCCGCAAGAAACCCCTTCCTTTCCTTCCGCGCGTTATTGGCCTTGTGTGCGGGCGAAATGCGAAGGCAAAAGATGACGTCATTGTGAATGCAAGTGCACGCTGGCCCGCTGCGCGTTTCGAAGTCCGCGAGGTTGCGGTCCAGGGCCAGTACGCGGTGCGTGAGGTCAGCGATGCCATTGCTGAGCTCGATCAAATTCCTGAAGTTGACGTGATTGTTGTTGCCCGAGGCGGCGGTTCCGTTGAGGATCTTCTTCCCTTCTCTGACGAGGCCTTGGTACGTGCCGCTGCAGCCGCTTCCACTCCCCTGGTGTCGGCAATCGGACACGAAGGCGATGCGCCACTTTTGGATTACGTGGCAGACTTCCGCGCGTCGACCCCGACGGATGCAGCCAGACGCATTGTTCCTGACCTTGCCCAAGAGCTTGAGGGTTTGGCTGGTGCTTCTCAAGCAATGCGCAATGCAATCGAGCGCAGACTGACACAAGAACGTCATCATTTGGATCTTGTTGTTTCGCGTCCCATCTTCCTCACGCCGGCAGCAACGCTGGAACCTCATCGTGTCCTCATTGAGTCAGCGGTGACAAATTTGCGTTCCCGGATTGAACGGCGACTCAGCGAGGAACGCCAGGGAATCGTTCAGGCCTCGGCAACCCTGCGCGCTCTTTCACCACAGGCCACTTTGGAACGCGGGTATTCCATGCTCAAGCTTCCCTCTGGCGAATTGGTTCGCGACGCCTCGCAAGTTCCAAAGGGTACCTTGGTCGAAGGCATCCTTGCCTCAGGCCGCTTGGTCGCCCAAGTCGTTGGCTCCACCCAAGCAACACATAGCGCAGCACCAGCAAACGAATAACCCGTCCTTCCTTCTCACCAAAGCACCCACCCAACTTGGAGGATCACATGGCAGAAAATACGCTCCCAGCACCGGAATCCCTGTCGTATGAAGCAGCACGCGATGAATTAATCGCCATCGTGAAGACGCTGGAAAGCGGACAGGCGCCCCTAGAAGACACTCTTGCCATGTGGGAACGCGGCGAAGCCCTTGCCACCCGCTGCCGCTCGATTTTGGACGCAGCAACCCAACGGATGGAACAGGGAACAGAAAATTAATTCTCCGTCGCCCAGGCCCCCAGAGATTGGTTAGACTGAGAACGTCAATTGTTCGAGGAAAACCAGCCGACGTGGTCTGGAAACAGGAGGAAACATGGACCTCGCAACCGACCCCCACATCCTCTCCATCGGAGAAGCCCTGATGGATATCGTGGTCCCCGCAGATAGCCCTATCCCGGCTGCCGAGATCCCCGGAGGCTCACCGGCAAACGTCGCAATGACGCTCGGACGCTTGGGCCGTAACGTTGGCCTGCAAACGTGGCTGGCACACGATGAACGCGGCGACATCCTCGAAGAACACTTCACGGCCTCCCACGTAGTCATTACCGAGGAGTCCTTCGGTGCTGATCACACACCGACCGCACTCGCAAAGCTCAACGAAAAGGGCGCGGCAACCTACACCTTTGATCTTGATTGGTGTCCAAATAGCCCCATCGCCGTATCCACGCAGGCTCGAATCGTCCACTCCGGTTCCATTGCTGCAGTGATCGAGCCCGGCGCACACGCCGTTTTGGACGCAATGGTCACCGCACGCCAGCACGCCATCATCACCTATGATCCCAATGCTCGCCCCGCGCTCATGGGAACGCCTGAAGAGGCCTTGGCAACTGTCAATAAGTTCATCGGTATTTCCGATGTCGTCAAGGTTTCCGACGAAGATATCGCTTGGCTCACCAACGGTCGCGAGATCGAGGATGTCGTGCGCGATTGGCTCACCGCAGGTCCCTCGCTCATCGTTGTCACGAAGGGCAAGGAAGGCGCAGCGGCATTCACCTCGAGTGGTGTTCGCCGTTCTATCCCCGCCGGAGATGTCAAGGTCGAAGACACCGTTGGTGCAGGCGATTCCTTCATGGGAGGCCTGATCGATGCCCTGTGGTCGCTCGGTCTGGTGGGTGCCATGTCGCGTCCTGCTCTGCGTGATTTGGATGCCGCAAAGGTCGACTTCATCTTGGAGCGCGCAGCAACGATTGGCGATATTACTGTCTCTCGTGCGGGCGCGAACCCACCGTGGCTTTCTGAACTCGCTGAGTTCCTCGCCTAAGAAGGGCAATCTCTCAGCGTTAAAAGACTCATTGGGGGGGGCTTGAATCCACAGGATTCAAGCCCCCCCAAGGTTATCTAAGTTTCATCGTGCAACGCTTTTCTTCAGTGGCGACCGAGCCTCTGCTCTTGCCTCATAGGAACCACACTGAAGTTACTTCCCCATTCGCCTTTCGCGCTGCGCATAGGCTCGCAAGGCACGAAGGAAATCAATCTTCCTAAAATCAGGCCAATAGGTTTCGCAGAAATAAAACTCAGAGTGTGCAGACTGCCAAATCATGAAGCCTGACAGTCGCTGTTCGCCAGAGGTTCGAATGACAAGATCCGGATCGGGTTGGTCGCCGGTATACAGGTGTTCGGCAATATCCGAGTCCTTCAAACGCGAAGCAAGTTCTTCAAGACTCTCACCCCGCTGCCCAGCGTCACGGATCACCTCACGCACGGCCTCGACAATCTCATGACGACCGCCGTAGCCAACCGCAATGTTGACACTCAAAGCGCTCTTTGAGGGACTTTCTTGAGCAGCCTGACGAAGAGAATTGGCGATATCTTCAGGAAGCAGTCGAAGGTCACCGACAATTCGCAGGTGCCATTTACCGGTCTGGCTCAGTGCCGAAACAGCCTGAGAGATGATCGCGAGCAGCTCAGAGAGCTCATCACTTTGACGGGATAGATTATCTGTCGAAAGCATCCACAAGGTGACGATCTCAACGCCGACTTCTTCGGCCCAACCCAAGAATTCAGTGATCTTCCCTGCACCAACACGGTGCCCCTGGGACGCGGTGAAGCCAATCGATTTAGCCCAGCGACGATTCCCATCCAAAATCACGCCAACGTGACGAGGAATAGGTCGTCCCACCAAAGACGCACGGAGGCGCTTTTCATAGACGTCATAAAGCACATTCCACTGTGACACTGCTAAACCCTTCCACGCGTGAGCGCGTCAACATGGGTTAAGAGTATCGCGAATATGACGCTCATCGCATATTTGTTCCTCATGCAAACATCCAGTTTCACTGTTCACAATCAGCGGAAGACTGCTGCCTTTCCCTTTAAATTGGCGTACCCTACGGTGTAGTAAGTTACGCATGCGTAGGTTGATCTTTCGTGGAGGCACTCATGAAAATCGCTTCCCTCAAACCCACCCAGTGGTTTCCCGGACAGAAGATATCGGTTAAGCCCCACCTGCGGGGTTGGATTCACCTTGTCGCCGCACCGCTGTCTTTGGCGGCCTCGATTGTCCTCACCTGCCTTGCGCCCACCGGCGCAACCAAAGGCGGGTCTGCAATCTACCTTGCGGCCTCGTTGATTCTCTTCGGGATCTCCGCGCTCTACCACCGCTTTTATTGGTCCCCGCGCTGGGAAATCGTGTGGAACCGCCTTGACCACTCAAACATCTTCCTTCTGATCGCAGGTACATATACCCCCCTTTCCATCGCGATCCTCCCCCACGACCAGGCAGTGACAATCTTGTCCATCGTCTGGGGCGGAGCACTCCTGGGGATTTTGCTCAACCTCTTTTGGCCCACCGCACCGCGCTGGCTGGCAACACTGATCTATGTCGCTCTGGGATGGGTCGCGGTTTGGTATCTACCGCAGTTTTGGGCCTTGGGTGGCGCTGTGATCGTGTGGCTGCTTCTTGCAGGCGGAATTCTGTACACAATCGGCGCAGTGGTCTACGCGACGAAGAAACCAGACCTTTCACCGCGCTGGTTTGGCTTCCATGAGATCTTCCACCTGTGCACTGTGCTTGCATGGGCATGCCACTGCGTAGCCGTGTATCTCGCTGTCTTGTAATTCTTTTTCCACAGATAGCGCAAATGCGCCCGCACCGCCCTTAAGGCTGGTAGGCTGTCAAATCTGTAGAGTCAAAGAACACGTCGATATTTGTCGATACATGTCGGAGGCAAAGTAATGGCTGATACCCAGTGGCTGACCCAAGCCCAGTATGACAAGCTCCAGGCGGAGCTGACGGAGCGCGTCGAGGTACGCCGCCCCGAAATTGCGCGTCTCATTGACGCCGCACGCCAAGAAGGCGATCTGCGCGAGAACGGCGGTTACCACGCTGCGCGCAACGAACAGTCCTTGAATGAGACTCGCATTCAGAGCTTGGAAGAGATGCTGCGTAATGCGCAGGTCGGCGAAACTCCCGCCGATGACGGCGTTGTTGAGCCCGGAATGGTTGTCACTGCCATGGTTGCTGGCCGCGAACAGAAGTTCCTTCTGGGCTCGCGTGACGCCGGCGGCGACTTGGGCGTACAGGTCTTCTCCGCGCAGGCTCCGCTGGGCGCCGCAGTCATTGGACACCGCAAGGGTGACACCCTGACATACGAGGCCCCCAACGGCCGCGAGATCACCGTTGAGATCTTGGACGCGAAGCCATTCGTCGGCTGAGTAAACCCAAACGCACTGTGGGGGGCTCCAGAGTTGAACTCTGGAGCCCCCCACAGTTTTACGCTTTCAATCAGAACAAGGTGCTCACGCAAGGTCTTATCGCACTATTCGTTCTCTTCTTCACCAGCCTTGGTGCTCTCTGCGATTTCTTCGGCGACACGCATCCCTACAGTATCGCCCGGCTCTGCGCTTCCGGCAGTAACCATACGTTCGCTGAGCTCTTCATCCACGGCATAGGTGTGTGCATCAACTTCATCCCCCGCAAGGAGCGGAAGATCTTCCCCATAGGAATGAGCGATCATCGCATCAAGGGTTCCGGGAGCGCCTCCGGGACGATCAAGCTTCGTCGCCAATGATGGCTCAGGATCGTGGCCATGTAAGTACAGGACCACGGAATTAATGAAGGCAATAACAGGAATACAGAAGATTGCACCGGTAATTCCGGCAACCATCGATCCCGCTGTCACCCCGAGCAAAACAACCAAGGGGTGCAAGGAGACCGCGTTGGACATGAGAAGCGGCTGCAGCAGATTCCCTTCGACTTGCTGGACGACCACAATAATCACCAGCATGATCAAACCAACGGTAAATCCTTGATCAACCACCGCGACAAGGACGGCAATAATTCCCGAGAACAACGAGCCAAGAATCGGGATAAAAGACCCGAAGAAGACCAAAACGACAATCGGGATGACCAAGGGAACACCAAGGAAGTAGGCACCGATACCGATACTCAAGGCATCAATCGCGGCGACCTGCATCTGTCCAACGACGTAACCACCCATCGAGGCCCAACCGCGGATTGCGGCCTCGTGAACGGGTTCGCGCGCGCCCTTGGGAAGCAGACGGACGCACCAGACCCAGATCTCACGCCCGTCCTTGAGGAAGAAGAACAAGCAGAACAGCGCAATCACCGAGCCGGTGGCCAATGAAATTGCAGAAGAGGTGGCGTTAAAGGCACCAAAGACCAAAGTCTGGGCATGGGATTGGACCCAGGTGACAACCTCGGATTGGAGGTTTTGAAGATGGGAATCGATGGTTGAGGTATCAAGCCCCATGGGGTTGGTTCGCAACCAGGTTAAAAGCGCGGATACGCCCTCATTCGCACGCGTCAGCAGCGATGGGACTTGGTTCAAAATCTGAACGCCAGCCGTCGACAGCGCCGCACCAACAACGAGCAAAGTCGCAAATAGACCGCTGAGAGCAGCCAGAGCCTGCGGGAAATGCAGCTTTCGGTGTAGCCACGACACCAAGGGGCTCAAGAACACCGCCAGGAGCATGGCAACGGCGACGGGGACAACAATTCCATAGACAAAGGTCATCCCAAACAGCAGCAGCCCAACGGCAGCCGCAACGACAATCGCACGCCACGCAACCGCAGCGCCCACGCGCAAGGACCACGGAACGGCCTCGGCAGCATCCCGAGGCGAAGCGTCGCCGGTAGCAGAAGCAGGGGCCTTCTCGGGGGCCGAGGACTGAACTGCGCGCCGCTGATCGCTCACGCGGCGTCGCAGCTCATCCAGGGATTTAAAAAGCGACGAGGCAAGGCCTGAGCTCCCCGCGCTTCCCTCGCTATGCTCCCGATCTGGTTGCAGGGAAGAACTGTGAGTACGCGGTGTTTCGTTTTCGCTCATACCTTGCCTTGTCTATCGTTCACAATCAGGAGACACCGAGGATGTCGGTGACAAAGACTAGCGTATCGCCGCCGCGGATTCCCGCCTGGGGAACACCACGGGAACCGTAGCCATATTCAGAAGGAATCGACAGCAGAACGCGAGATCCGACGCGCTGTCCGATCAGCCCTTCATCCCATCCACGGATCACCATGCCGACACCGATCTGGAAGCTCAGGGGTGCGCCGCGATCATAGGAATTATCGAAAACATTGCCATCCCATACCTGACCCAGGTAGTGGCAGTGGATCGTATCGCCGGGTTCAACAACCTGACCATCGCCCTCATGAAGAACCTCAACCAGCAGTTCATCGCTGGGGGTTGAATCGGTAAATTCCAAAGTGGGCTTGCGGCCGAATTCGCCGCTGACGTTCACGTTTTCCATGGTTCCTCCTTGGGGAATCACAGTGGGGAAAAATGGTGACGCTCTAGTTAAACATTCCCAGAACCCAGGCGCGCGGGATAGGACACGCGTTCCCTAAATTGCACAAATGTCCCCAGCGATCAGCCCGGATTCGCTGGAGAAACAGGCATATTCAGACTTGAAGGACGCATTCAGTGAGCGGCGGAAAAATGCAGTGCGCATAGAAAAGGGGCCGCCTCTATTCGAGAACGGCCCCTTTCAAACGTCAAACGTCAAACAAGTTTATCGACGATTCAGAATTGCCAGGATGCGCAGAATCTCCATGTACATCCAGACAACCGTCACCATGATGCCGAAGGCGCAGTACCACGCGAACTTTGCGGGAGCGCCTCGTTCAACGCCCTGCTTCACGGTATCGAAATCACTAATGAGGCTCATCGCCGCAAGGAAAACAGCAACCACTGAGACAACAATTCCCAGCGGAATACCCATGATGTACATCGAATCAATCGGTGCCATCAAGCCAAAGGCAACCAGCACTGCATTCGCAATGCGGGTGATCAGCAAACCGAAGATGCCAATTAGCGTGAACTTCATGAGCTTGGGCGAATTACGAACCTTACCGGAGGTAAAAAGTACCAGCGTCAGGCCTGTAACTACAACGGTTGCGATAAATGCCTGAGCGACGATACCCGGGTATTCCATTTCCATAACGGCCGAAATAGCACCCAGCGTAAGTCCTTCAGCAAAGGCATACGCAATCACCAGTGCGGGGCGGATGGTCTTGGAAAAACTATTGACCATAGCCAGAATGAAGGCAACCACGCCGCCAATAACGGCAAGACCGAGTCCCAGAAGCGGGCTTGTCAGCGTCAGAATCCATGCCGGGCCTGCGCCCATAAGTAGGACCAGGAAAGTAATGCCCGTCTTCATCAGCGCATCATCGTAGGTCATGCGACCGCGGTCAACGGCATCTGCAGAGGGCGCCTGGTATGCGGCTTGCATATCGGCGTAGGCCGAAGGATCAACTGCCGGGGCTCCGCTTGGCGCACCGTAGGGATTCTGCGCAAAAGTTTGCGCCGAGGCCTGTTGCTGAGCATAGGGGTAGCGCTGCGGGTCCAGCACGGTGGTTCCAGAAGGCTGAGCATTCGTTGGCTGATAGCCGGGCATTGCGGGGTAGCCAGCGGGAGTTGAATCAGCGCGCGACCAATCGCGCTCCATCTTTGAGAACACGGGGTTTGACATGTCAGTTTCCTTTCCCTCGGTTCCTGTTCTAATGAGTACCCCCAGTCGGACTCGAACCGACAACACACCGATTTTAAGTCGGTTGCCTCTGCCAATTGGGCTATGGGGGCACAGCCCACTATCGATGATTGAGCATCGAAAGTGCGATACCGTCAAGGATATCGTGTTCTGAGACCAACGCGCCCGCGATTTCGTGTCCGCTACTCTCACAGCGAAGAGTCACTCGATCCATAACGCGTTTCCAAATGAGCGCTCCGCCTGCAATAACGTCAGCGCGCCCCTCAGGCATAAAGCCCAGAGCTGCCTTCACAGCAAGAGGTTGCTCAAGCATAAAACGCACAGAGGAATCGGTGGCCTCGTGGCTCAAGAAAGCACCATCAATCTTCTCGGGCTGGTAGGAACTCAAACCCAAAGCATGCGCAGCAATCGTCGTGATGGTGCCGGCGACACCAACTACGGCGCGAACCGAGGAAAAATCAACGATCTCCTCGGCCTCGTCAAGGCGAGCGTCAATCCACTCACTTGCCTGCGCCTGCACCCCATCGGGAATCGGCTGGTCGCTAGCGCAAGAAGCGAAGAACTTCTCCGTTACGCGGACTGAACCCATATCTGCCGAATAGGCCTCGGCAACTCCCTTTCCCAGAGTTCCCACGACCATTTCGGTCGACCCTCCCCCGATATCAACGACAAGCACCTTGCCGCGTTCTTGGCCAACCACGCCACTGGCTGCGCCAGCGAAGGAGAGCGCGGCTTCCTCGGTTCCGGGAACGACCTCGGGATAAACGCCCAGAATTTCCTTCACAGGTTCAATGAATTCATCGCGGTTTTCTGCATCACGCATTGCAGAGGTCGCGACAAAACGAATCTCTTCGGCTTCCAGATTGTCAATCATGCGCTTGTACTCACGCACTGCGGCCAGTGTCCGCTCGATCGCCTCGGGAGCCAGTCGTCCCGTACGATCAACGCCCTGACCAAGGCGAACAATGCGCATCTGGCGCGTCAGATCGTTGAGCGCAATGGCGCCACCCTTGAGCACACCATCGGCCACTAGAAGTCGAATTGAGTTTGTTCCACAGTCAATTGCCGCTACCCGCGTCATGATCTCATTCTTTCTTAGTCGTATTGTCAGTCAGCAGGTGCATGCGGCCGGATCCCACAGGCCGCGCTCACGCATCATATCCAGCGCGCGATCCCCGATCGGATTCACGCCGCGACCAGCAGCCAAGGCGTGTCCAACCAGAGCGTGCAGGCACTTGACGCGGGTTGGCATTCCGCCAGCAGAAACCCCATGAATTTCAGGAACATCAAGTTTCAACTGCGCGCCCAATTCCTCGCGCGCTGCGATGTAGGCCTGATGGGCATGCTCGTAGGCCGCACGCAGTTCCTCGTCTTCGGCAAGGTCCTGATTGAATTCCTCCATCACCTTGGTTGCTTCCAAGGTCGAGCACGCACGGACAGCACCGGGGCTGGTCAGGTAGAAAGTCGTGGGGAAAGGCGTTCCGTCTTCAAGGCGAGGCGCGGTTGCCACAACCGTGGGTTTTCCACACGCACAGCGGGCTGCAATCCCAACAACGCCGCGCGGAACGCGTCCCAATTGTTCTTCAAGGACCTGAAGATCGGCGTCGCTCGCCGGCGTAATGGCGCTCATCATTCCTCACCTTTCGAATAAACCCGGTTTATTTTACTCGATCGCTCGCATATGACGGCAGTAAGCCCAATGAAAAAAGACACGAAATCGGCTGCTACCTGCACAGTTCATGCGGGATGAAAATGCCCACTATGCGAGGCCTCACTCTCAGCGTGAGCGTTGAAGAGGAAGTTAGTTTCCTGACCCCTGTGAGCTTGGAGTTTGCGAGGCGCCACTCCCCTGCTCCGTACCCGCGGTTTCGCTGGGCTGCGGGGTCTCACTGGGAGAGGTCGAAGAATTGCCCCCCGCAGTCTGAGCGGTTTGAATATTCCCCGTTGGGTGATCTGCCTCTTCAACGGTGAGTGAAAGAACTTGGATCCACGGGCGAGCCGGTCCAGCTTCACGCGCGGCAGCAACCTGAGCCTGATCCTGATAGTCCTTGCCAGGATCAAGAACCGAATACTGAGTTTCTCCGGGTTTGACGTAGCCCAAACGCTCTCGCGCCTGAGAAGCAATGTATTGCGGATTCGACCACAGTTGAAGTTGCTGACGTTTGGCTTCGTTATCTGCCTGCGTCTGTTGAACCTTGTTTTTGATCGCAGACAGTTCGCGTTCTTGGCTCCACAGCTGCATAAATGAGGGAACCAGAAGAAGGGCAAGGAGCGCACCCAAAAGAAGAAGGCCGAAGATCCTCAGAGAGATCTCGATTCCACCAAAGGACAGAGAGGCCGGGCGCTGCGCTGTTGCTGCAGCAGAAGAACGCGTCCGGGCCGTTCTTTCTTCCTTCCTTCCGCCTTGCGGGCGAGAAGAACTCGCTGAAGTTGAGGCTTGTGAGCCTGCCGCAGAAGAACGCAGAGGATTTCGACTTCCTTGCCGAGGCCGCCGTTGCGCATCGGGCTCAGAGACACTGCGCCGCCTGCGGGCGCCTGGAACGACCGGTCGTCCCTTTTTCGGTTTCTGAGCCATGTCCCTATGGTGCCTTACATCGGGCACTCGGGTCGACTCTAAAACTCGCGTGGTAGCAAATGAGGGACGGATCGCAAAATGAAGGGTGGGTGACGATTTCTCGTCACCCACCCTTATTCACGCTTCTAGGAGCGTGTCAGTGCGTTCTTCTCAGAAGGAAGCGCGGGGGAAGGAGGAACGACCCGCGTACACTGCTGCATCGTCGAGATCCTCTTCGATGCGCAGGAGCTGGTTGTACTTCGCAACGCGCTCGGAACGAGCGGGAGCACCGGTCTTGATCTGGCCGGAGTTGGTGGCAACTGCGAGGTCAGCAATGGTGGTGTCCTCGGTCTCGCCGGAACGGTGAGAGGTCATGGTGCGGTAACCATTGCGGTGTGCCTCTTCCACGGCATCCAAGGTCTCGGTCAGCGAACCGATCTGGTTCACCTTGACCAGCAGGGCGTTTGCTGCGTGCAGCTCGATGCCCTTGCGCAGACGCTCGGGGTTGGTGACGAAGAGGTCGTCGCCAACGAGCTGGACGCGGTTGCCAATTTCTGCGGTAAGAGCGGCCCATGCATCCCATTCGTCTTCCGACAACGGGTCTTCGATGGAGACCAGCGGGTAGTCACGGATGAGCTTCTCGTAGTAGGAAACCATGTAGTCGGTCGAACGGCCTTCGCCTTCGAACTGGTACAGGCCATCCTTGAAGAACTCAGAGGAAGCAACGTCCAGTGCGAGTGCAACATCGGTGCCGGGCTTGAAGCCGGCCTTCTCGATGGCCTCGATGATCAGGTCCAGCGCAGCGGCGTTGGAGGAGAGGTTCGGCGCGAAGCCACCCTCGTCGCCCAGGCCGGTGGACAGACCGCGTTCCTTGATGACTGCCTTGAGGGTGTGGTAGACCTCGGCGCCCCAGCGGAGGGCTTCACGGAAGGTCGGGGCACCCAGAGGAGCAATCATGAACTCCTGGATGTCAACGTTGGTGTCTGCGTGAGAACCACCGTTGAGGATGTTCATCATGGGAACGGGGAGGATGTGAGCGTTGGGGCCGCCCAGGTAACGGTACAGGGGCAGGCCTGCGGACTCAGCTGCAGCCTTTGCAACAGCAAGGGAGACACCGAGAATTGCATTGGCGCCGAGCTTGCCCTTGTTCGGGGTGCCGTCCAGCTCGATCATGATCTCGTCGATACGACGCTGATCAGATGCGTCTTCGTCAATGAGTTCGGGGGCGATGATCTCGTTCACGGCGTCAACGGCGTCTTGAACGCCCTTGCCCTGGTAACGACCCTTGTCGCCATCACGACGCTCAACGGCCTCGAATGCACCGGTGGATGCACCAGAGGGAACTGCTGCGCGCTCAAAGGTGCCGTCTTCAAGGACGACCTCAACCTCGACGGTGGGGTTACCGCGGGAATCAAGGATCTCGCGAGCTCCGATTGCTTCAATGCTTGCCACGTTAATTCTCCAATCGATTAACTACGTGACTACTGTCGTATCTAACGCTAGTACATTCGGCGCTCAAGCAGAACTGCTACACCCATGCACCACTGCATATTCATGACGGCATCCGTGCGTTATTTGGCGGAAATTAGACATAGGTCCCCATAAATGCCGTATCGCCCACCCTCTCGGGTGGGCGATACATCACATTTAGACGATCGATTAGTCTGAGTCGAGCTACCGCTGTGCTCCACTATTGGCGCGGATGACGTCACCAAAAACGCCTTGAGTCAGCGAACCGCTTTGCGCATCCAAGGTGCCGTACCGGGGATTGATTTCAACCTTGGTTGTTTGAATCATGTTCGCCAATTCCGCATTCGCCTGGGCCAATTGCTGTTGAGACATCCCGGAGGAACGCAGCTTCTGCTGGGCAATCGAGTTCTTAATGACGGTCTTCAGCAAAGGGCTGGGATTCGTAATGGGCGTGCTCTTCCCACCACGCTGAACAACTTCTTGTCCCATCTCAGCAAGGCTGTCAGTGATTTCCTGGTCAGAGACCGTGATGCCGTTCTTCTCGGCAACCTTGCCGATGGCCAGGTTCTGGTTCAGAGTCGGAAGCAACCGTGAGGCATCGACATCTTGACCAAGCAGCCCACTGAGCTGCTGGCTGGTCAAGCTCACATCGGCTTCACTGATACGCGTATCTCCAATGATTGCCGCGGTTCCCGGGTGAGCAGAGCAAGCTCCGAGTCCCAAACCACACACGGCAAGAAGGATCGCGGCCTTTGATGCGCGCGCACGTGAAACCATGAAAATATCCTCCGGTTCATTCACTTCGTAGTCAGTGTCAGTGTAGCGCTCTCATCAGCGCGTTGACGCCACGGTCGGATTGAGAACCTTTGTCAGAAGGTTCTCGATCCATTCAAGCAAGGCATGATCGGTCAAAGGTACTCCCCC
>CALIZH010000147.1 GCA_938028585.1 uncultured Actinomyces sp.
CGTCTGGCCCCCACCCTGTTGTGTATGGAATCGATTGTGTGTCGACCAATTAGTGCTGTGCCTTTGTGTCCCTATGTGTGGGCTCTCAGGTCACAAACGTGATCGACTCTTGATCTCAATCTTGTTCGCGACGAGTGCGGGCTACAAGCACCCCACCGGCAATTGCCGCACTCAGTGCAGCTGCTGCGGCAAGAGTTGCATCGGTGCCGGTCGAAGCAAGAGAACGATTCGCTTCCTTGGGTGAAGGAGCCGCTGGGGGCACATCCTGCTGCGGTGCCGGCGGAAGCGGAGGGTTGCTTGTCTCGGGGGTTACCGGAGGTGTCGTGCTACTTGTTGAGGCCGCGAGCTGAGGAGTCGTTGTTGAGACCTCGGGAGTCGGCTCAGTTGTCGTCGGGGTTGGTTCCGGAGTGGTTGTACTGGGGGTCGGCTCCGGGGTTGTCGTCGAGGGGGTCGGCTCTGGAGTCGTCGTACTGGGAGTAGGCTCCGGAGTGGCCTCAGTCGTTGTTGGGGTGGGTTCCGGGGTCGTTGTGGTAGGTGTTGGTTCCGGAGTGGTTGTGGTGGGTGTTGGTTCCGGAGTGGTTGTGGTGGGGGTCGGCTCTGGAGTCGTCGTAGTCGGTGTGGGGCGAGGCAATGAGGGGTTGTCCTTGGTGGAACCACCACCATCGGCCGTGATTACCGCTTTTCCGACCAATGCAACAGCGTTGACAGAGGCGTTGTTAGTGAAGGTCGCAGACTTACCGACCATCGCGGAGTTCTTGATCTTGGTGTCATAGGAGATCGAATAGATTGCGTTTCCGTTGCCCTTTGGCCAAGTCGCGGTGAAACCGCTGCCGTCGGCCTTCTTCGTGACGGTGAAGGTGCCGCCGTTCAGAGCATCGCCATTCGATACCGTTGTGGAATCTCCCAAGGGGAAGTCGTCTCCGTTAGCCCACACCAACATTGAGGGCTCATTGGCCAGGGTGTAGCCACCATTGTCATTCGTGAAGGTGTCGTCAACAGTGATGGTCTCGACTGAGATTCCCGACTCCACGATGTTGATCGACCAGTTAATCAACGAAGGATCATCGGAGTCGACTGTTCCGCCCTTGTTGTGTTTGGTGGTTTTTCCGATATTGGTATCGCCAATTCCGGTCCCGTCACCGGGGAGCTGAACAGAAACGGGCTTGCCATCAATCAAGAAGGACACTGCGCCAGCAGTGGTCTTTGCAGCTGCGCTCATCTTTGCCCAACCTGAACCGGTGATGTTTTGGTGGGAGTTTGCGTAGTCTGTGAAGGTACAGGTGATAACCGCTCCGGGTTCAGGTGCGGGAGCAGAGCAATTGACAGCGACCTGACCATCAGGGGCGGTCATGTCGAATTGAAGTTGTGTACCGGTCGCAGCGAAGGTGTTGAGCTCCGGGGGTGCTTGGATGGTGAAGGTATCTCCCTGGCGGATTGTCTTCCCTGTTCCATCGATAGTGAAGTCAACCTGCATCATGGTGCCAACGCCAAGCTTCGTCGAGGAGCTGACTCCAGAGAGTTTGACATCCTTGACGATGTCGTTGACAGTTGCGGCCTGTGACACGCCTTGAGAAACGACGAAATAGGCCAATGCGAGGAAACATGCGAGGAGCATTGAAAGCCCCGAAATCGCTGATCTTGTGAGAGTTTGAACGCGTATCGACACCTGAAAATCTCCTGATTGATTTGTGTGGGATATCTAAATGCTAGTCAGTTCAGGGATGAATTCACAATTATCTGGGATGGTCTAAAAGTTCTCAGGCGGCTTTCTTGCTGCGTCATTCTGGTTGACCGCGTTGTCAACTAGCGTTGTCGTGTGGGCATCGTTGCAGGTTGCAAGGGGTTTGTGCTTTGAGTTGCGAAGTTTGGGGGAGGTGGTGTGATTCTGGTCGCAGTAGATACAACAAAACCCTCGCGATGCGAGGGTTTTATCTGGTGGCTCCGACCGGCGTCGATCCGGTGACCTTTCGATTTTCAGTCGAACGCTCTACCAACTGAGCTACAGAGCCAAGACCTGAACCAAAAGGTCTGGTCGGCGACCCCGACGGGACTTGAACCCGCGACCTCCGCCGTGACAGGGCGGCGCGCTAACCAACTGCGCTACGGGGCCTTACAACAGGTAAGACCTATTGAATTATTCCAGTCACGATAGCGACCGGTGGTACCCCCAACGGGATTCGAACCCGTGTCGCCGCCGTGAAAGGGCGGTGTCCTAGGCCTCTAGACGATGGGGGCCACTGTCGGCCACCGGTCTGGCGTCCGAGGACGAAGAGAATATTAGGCAGAAGCGAGGCCTTAAAGCAAAAAGAATGGCAGTGATGACCGTCACATGTCTATTTTTCCTTGATATTCTGGGATTCGCAATGCTGCCCATCGATTCAAGGCTCAGGCGATTCTCAATGATCGCGCCTAGGCTTGAGGGAGTACAAGATGAGTGATTCAAGGACGGTTTTATGATTTTCAGTGCCGACGATTCGACACCTTCACCTTCGCCAACGGGTGTTGCACAGGACGCTGTTCAAAATGCGCTGGACTTGGCATCACTGATCTTCGGCGCCACAGTTGGTCTGGTTATCGCCTTCGTTGTGGCGCTGGTGATTGTCCTTTTGACGCGTCCAATTGCCCGTCGTTCGCGCTATTTTGCAGCGGTTACCAAACGCGTCCGGACCTCGTACTACATCACCGCGATGGCTTGGGGCGCGTGGGCTGGCCTGCAATTCATGCTGGTCAACACCACTCTGTCAGATTGGTCCAATGGTGGAATGGTGGGCTTCATCTCCCATGTCCTGCTCATTATTGGCATTTTGACGATGACCTGGATGGTCTACAACAGCGCATGGATCTTCGAAGACGCGGCACGAATCCGCCAGGAAAAAGACGGAGGGGTTTCCCGTAAGTTTGAAACCCAAGCGCAGGTCATCCGTCGTCTCCTACAGGCTCTGGTTATCCTTCTCGGTGTTTGTGCAGCCCTCTTCACTTTTGACGCCGCGCGTCAGGCAATGACAACTGTTCTGGCCTCTGCCGGTGTCGTTTCGGTGATCGCCGGTCTTGCAGCCCAGCAGACCTTGGGAAATGTTTTTGCCGGTATCCAATTGGCTTTCACGGATGCAATTCGCGTGGGCGATGTGGTCGTTGTCGCTAAGGACAATGCCTCGGGCAAGGTTGAAGAGATCACTCTTTCTTACGTTGTTGTTCGGCTTCCAGACGAACGCCGGCTCATCGTTCCCTCGACCTATTTCACCTCCAATACCTTCGAAAACTGGACGCGTCGCGCGGCAACCCAGCTGGGTAATGTCGAGCTCAAGCTCGACTGGGCGGCGCCTTTAACTCTGATCCGCAGTCACGTTCAAAAGCTTCTTCTTGCAACTGATTTGTGGGATGGGCGTTCGTGGGCCGTTCAGGTTGCTGACTCGAATGAAACGACAATAACCGTTCGCATTGTTGTCTCTGCAAAGGACTCCGGAGCGCTGTGGGATCTGCGCTGCTACCTACGTGAAAACATGATTCGTTGGGTTGTTGATGAGGATCCTGCGATCCGTCCGCATACGCGTGTTCAGCCCTTGGAGGTTGAGACGGTCACGCAGGATACCTCTCGCGAGGCCGTCGCCCGCCTGGCGAAGGAACTGTCGGGTATTGCCGCCGATACGACGGGTGACCCCAACTTGCATCCGGTGTTGGCGGAAGGAAAGCCCGCTCAGGCCTCGCCGGTTTCTTCTCAGGGCAAGACAGAAGAAAAGGGTGATTCGGACCCCCTCGATGACGCAGTGCATTCCGTGCGGCTCCTGGCAGCCCGGCAGAAAGCCAAACGCGCACGCAGGAGGGCAATGGCCCAGCGTCAGCGTGAACTCGCTGATACGGGGAAGGTCACAGCGGTGGCCTCGGCAAATGACGCGCAGACCCAGGTTTTTTCGCAGACGATGCTGCATTCTTTGGTTGCCGAGCAACTAGCCGAAAAAGTTGCCCAGGCCAATGCGCGTCTAGGTAAGAACCACCTTGGTGGGGGATCGACTGCCCTCTTGCCTCAGGTACAGGCAGACGGTGACAAGGCGCAGGCCTCAGCCCCGCAGGTACAGTCCGGTCACGCTCATATGGATGCGACTGTCGTTCGCGGGGAGCGCCTCTTCTCAGGGTCTCCCGATGCCGATGAGCGCAATCAGATTTACGCCGGTCCCGGTGACGAAGTTCTGGCAGAACGCGAAGCTACGGCGAAACGTCACGAAGAAGAAACAACTCGTTTGAACAGCGGACCTCGAGTGCCCGAGGATGCAGTGCGTCCGCAGCGCAGCGATGTTCAACAAGACTGAATTGAGGAAAACAACATGAAGATCATTCGAACCCGTGATCGTGCAACGCAGCTCGAACACCTTGCACAGGCGCAACAGTCGGCACCCAGCGTGAATTACAGTGACGACGAGTGGCGTGAGCGGCTTACTCCCCAGCAGTACTTGGTTCTTCGTCAAGCCGGGACTGAGGCGCCGTGGACAGGTGAGCTGCTGGATGAACACCGCTCGGGTACCTATCTGTGTGCGGCATGTGGCGCTCAGCTTTTCCCCTCGTCAACGAAGTTTGAATCGCATTGCGGGTGGCCGAGTTTCTATGAAGCGCTGCCCGGTGCAGTTAACTATTTCGAGGATATTTCCCACGGAATGCGCCGCATCGAGGTGCGCTGTGCAAGCTGTGATTCTCACCTGGGGCACATTTTTGATGACGCACCGAATCAGCCAACGGGAAATCGTTTTTGCATGAATTCCGTGTGTCTACAATTTGTCCCTGACCCTGTGGCATAGTGGGGGAGTGCTCTCCCATCTTCGTGCGCTTCTTTCACGCGTTCCCGCGCCCATTCTGATTGTTGGTGCTGCGCTTAGCGCGTATAGCGGTGCGGCCGTTGCGGTCCTGATTTTTGGGTCTGTCCAGCCCGGTGCTGTGGCATGGATGCGTGTTTTCATCGCCGGGATAATTTTGTGTGCGTGGCGACGCCCTTGGCGTGTGGGCCTGAGCGTTAAGGATCTTGTTGAGTCCGCTTGCTTCGGCTTGGCGTTGATTACCATGAACATCACGTTCTTTGAATCGATCGCATATTTGCCCCTAGGTCCAGCCGTCTCCATGGAGTTCATCGGACCGGTTGCGGTCGCAGTGATTCGTGGCCGAGGCTGGCTTCCGCGCCTTGCCGCATTCCTTGCCTTGGCGGGGGTCGTTCTTATTGGTGGGCTTGGCCTCGACACCAATGATCCAGGTTTTATTCCCGGGCTGAAATG
Source organism: uncultured Actinomyces sp. (assembly GCA_938028585.1). GTDB lineage: Bacteria > Actinomycetota > Actinomycetes > Actinomycetales > Actinomycetaceae > Pauljensenia. Next base: position 5,256 of record CALIZH010000147.1, read on the forward strand.
GGCGGCACTGTGTGCTGTCTCGTGGGCGGTCTATATCCTTCTGGGGCAACGCGTGGCATCAAAGCGCTCGGGAATCACCAATCTTGCTGTCGGTTGTGCGCTCAGTGGGCTGATACTTTCACCTTTCATGATTCAGTCAGCCTTACCTGCACTCACTCAACCATGGTTGCTTGGGATTGTCGTGCTTGTTGCGGTCCTATCCACCATCATTCCTTGCTCCTTTGAAGCCCTTGCCATGCACAGGATCTCGGCGGCAGATTTTTCGCTGTTCACTGCGCTTTCTCCGGCTTCGTCGCTGCTGATGGGTGTGATCATCCTCTGGCAGATTCCCACGCTGTGGCAGATTCTGGGGCTTGTTCTCATTTCGGTCGCTGTTGGAATTGCTTCAAAGGATTCCTCGAAGGAAGATGAGCTTCTTGCCGAAGAAGTGCGTGAACTAATTGGAGGAGGATCGTGAGCAGCCGAACACTAGCGGGAATAGCAAACCGCATTCCCGCACAGGTATTGATCGTTACCTCGGCTCTCATTCAATACAGCGGTGCTGCCGTCGCGGTTTTCGCCTTCTCTGTCGTTGAACCGGCCTCGGTCGCATGGTGGCGCGGTTTCGTTGGTGCGCTGGTGCTGTGCGCGTGGGTTCGTCCTTGGCGAGGCCTCGACCGCGCAACCCTGAAGGGCGCTCTCTTCTTCGGCATTGCCTTGGTCTGCATGAACGCCTGCTTTTACGAGGCAATTTCCCGTATTCCCCTTGGGGCTGCGGTTTCGCTTGGGTTCCTTGGTCCTGTGACGGTTGCTGTTGTACGAGGTCGTGGTTGGGCGCCAAGAATCGCTGCCTTTTTCGCCTTGGCCGGGGTGTGTGCGATCGGCGGACTTGGGTTGGATTTGAGTGCTCCGAGAATCTTAGCTGGGGTTGGATGGATTCTGGCGGCCGGCGCCTCGTGGGCGGGATATATCGTCCTTGGACAAAAGGCTGCGTCTTCGAGCTCCGCGATGACCAACCTTTCGCTGGGTTGTGCGTTCAGCGCCTTGATCTCTGCGCCAATTCTGGCCCCAGGTGCGATGGCCGCATTCAGTGATCGAAAGGTTTTAGTCGCGGTCATTGCCTTGGCATTCTTGTCGACGGTTTTCCCATATAGCCTTGAAGCCATGGCGATGAAGCGGGTTTCTGCGGCGACTTTTGCTTTGTTTACGGCGCTTCTTCCCGCGACCTCTGCTCTGATTGGTGCGGTACTTTTGCGTCAGATTCCAAGCCTGTGGCAATTGGTCGGTCTGGTGTGCATTTCAATTGCCGTGGGGATTGCCTCGATGGCTGGGCGTGCGCATCCCGATGTCAAAGGTGTTCAGGGCATGGAAGAAACAGAAAACTAAAAAAGCGCGAGAGAAGTAGGCCCAGGGGGACTCGAACCCCCAACCCACGGATTAAAAGTCCGCTGCTCTACCATTGAGCTATAGGCCCGCGGGTAATCCCGCTGTGTGGCCCATCGGGTGGACCAACCCCACCATCTTACTGGTAGGAGAGCAAATGGGCGAACCGCAACGCATCCCAAGACGTCCAGCGATTTTGGACTACGCGCAAACAGAGGCAATTGTTGGTGCGCCAGATGTCGCGGATTCTTCTGTTCTTGCTCACTCAACTGCGTGGGCGCTGCTGGGTGTGGGAGATGAAGATTTTGATGCCGAGGCCTTGCGTCGCCTTCGCGAGCTGCTCTCCACCGGTGGAGTTCCTCTAGTTGCCGAGCTATGGTCGCAAAGCCCTGATTTCACTCTTCCGGGCGCGCTGTGGCGCGTGTACTTGTTCAGAGAGTGGTACCACCGTGACCCGCTCACGGTTGCTGATCTGTACATCTTGGGATTGCATGCAGATCAGGTTCCCGGACTCGAAGAGCCCATTCATGCGCGTCCTTTGGAGGATGTTATCCATGACGCGGATGCACTTCTATCCGGAGAAAAACGTGATGATGATCTGGAAGACATCTTTACGGAGCTTGCGCATGCGATGCGCATTGTTGCTGCTGGCGATCCCAGAGTGGGAAGACAGTGGATCGATGACCCGCATGACGCATTGGCGTACGGAGTGACGATGCGTGCGCGGGCGCTGGTGATGACCGCTCAGGAGCTCGAACGTGCGGCCTCCCGAGCGCGCATCGGGGAGTTGGACTGAGATCTTTATTTAGTATCGTGAAGTTACAAAAGGTATTGGCATTGTCTGAGCCGACTGCTAGTATGACGCAGGTAACACCGACGAGGTGTGTGAATTTCTCAAAGTCGAGTTGTTCTCACAAGGAGTACCCATGTTTACTCGTAGACGCTTTGGAACCGCCTTTATCGCGGGTATTGCAGCACTTTCGCTGCTCACTTCGTGTTCAGGAGGTGCCTCAAAATCCTCTTCAGGAAGCGAAGAAAAACTCACCTTCATGATGCTCGGAGCATCACAGAAATCAATCGAGCACATCGAGAAGAATGTCCTACCGGAATTCAAGAAGAAGACCGGCGTTACCGTCACTTTGCAGACCTCAGACTGGGGGAGTGCCTTCCAGAAGTACACGACCGCGGCTGCATCGAAGCAGATGGCGGATGTCGTTTCTCTCGGCGCGATCTGGACCGCTCCGCTCGCTGACAAGGGAGCCCTTCTTGATCTTGGCCCGTACATGGACAAGTGGGCAGACAAAGACAAGATTTTCCCAGAGCTACTCAAAGACGGGCAGTGGGACGGTAAGCAGTACTCGATTCCCTACGGCTTTGATCTTCGCGTTCCGGTCTACCGCAAGGACCTCCTCGAAAAAGCCGGTGTTGACACAACGAAACTGCCGACAACATGGGAGGAATTCCACCAAGTCGCACTCAAGGTGCGTGACGCCGGGATTTGCGAATCTCCGATTTTCTGGGGCACTGACAAGTCCATCGGCCTCCAGCAAGGATTCGCTCAGCTGATGATGCAAAACGAAGCCAAGTACTGGAAAGAGGATGGGACCTCGAACTTCTCTTCCCCGCAAGCCCGTGAAGCCTTGGACTTCTTGGTGACAAGCTTCAAGGAAGGAACTGCTGACTACCACCTGGTCTACTCCGGTAGTGGGGCGCGTCCTCTGGTTTCAGGTCAGTCGGCAATGGGCCTGGGATCGCGAAACGACTACTACAACGCAGAGAGCACGAACCCTGAGGTTGCCAAGCAACTCCTCATCGGCCCCGCACTGGTTGGTCCTTCGGCATCGAAGGGCGCTGCTGGAGCGTGGATCAACAAGCTCGCTATCGCAAAGAACTCCAAGAATCCCGATAAAGCATTCGAGTTCATCTCCTTCCTCATGGAAAAGGACAACCTGAGCGCTTTTGATGAGAGCTATGGTGTTTTGCCAGTTCGTACCGATCTGGCTGAGGCTTCGTGGCTCGGTGAAACGGGACTCCAGCTCATGGCGCTGGCAAAAGACGCCCAATCACAGCCCCCGCATCCAGGAATGATGCAATTTGGTGGAGACATCAACAAGCTGCTTGATCCGGCAGTCCGCGGATCAGTGGGAGTGGATGAGACTCTTGCAGCAATAGACCAGAAACTCAACGCCTTCGGGCACTGATATGTCTCGTCAATTGAATACAGCCCGTTGCTCGTCGGCGCTGGAACGCCAGCGCCGACGAGCCGGCCTGTCACTAATTGCCCCGGGAGGGGTTGCAGTTATTCTCTTCACCCTCCTGCCTCTGGCACTTGCAGCAGTGTTCTCCTTTACCAAGTACGACCTGATTAACCCCCCAGAGTGGGTTGGTTTCGAGAACTACATCGGTCTCTTCTCCGATCAGGTCTTCCTACAAGCAATCGGGAATACCCTGTACTTCGCTTTTGGGCAGGTTGCTATCGGTGTCGTAGTCGCTTTCATGATTGCCATGCTCTTCAGCCAAAAACTGCATGGGAACTCGGTGATGAGAACGATCGTTTATATGCCGCAAGCGATGTCCTACGTCATTGTCGCCCTGTTCTGGTCTTTCTTCTTTGATCCATTCTCAGGACCAATCAATGAGTTTCTCCAAAACCTGGGAATGTCAAAGGTCTACTTCCTCACTGAGGCATCTACGGCGATGCCCTCAATTTTGCTTGTGTCCTTGTGGCGCAACATGGGCTACTACATGGTCATCTTGCTGGCCGGAATCCAAGCGATACCGCCCCAGCTCATTGAAGCCGCTCAAATTGATGGAGCCGGTGCCTTCCGTCGCCTGATTTACGTTGTGATACCGCAGCTAAAGAACACTTTGTTCTTTGTGGCAATCACCTGGTTAATGGGTGGTTTTCAAATGTTCACTCAGGCCTACGTCATGACCCAAGGTGGTCCTGAAAACTCCACGCGAACCATCGTCTACGAGCTTTATGAATCGGCATTCACCTACCTTGACATTGGTCGAGCATGCGCCATTGCTGTCCTGCTCTTCTCGACGGTGATCGTCGTTGGTCTGCCCGTTCGCTTGTTCCAAAACCGGGCAGCACGTCGTAGTGCTACCCCGGAGCGCACGCCTGAGCACTCTGGAGGGACACGATGAGAAAAATCCTTCGATCCGGGATCTTCCACACCCTTGCCCTGATCATCACAGCTCTATACGTTGTCCCTTTGGCATCGATTTTCTTGGTTGCCTTGGCCCCCGCAGATCGTGAATTAGAGTTCGGTATTCCCGATGAATTCGCCTGGTCGAACTTCGCTGAAGCCATGCGTGCAGAGAACTTCCCCCTCTTCTTCGCGAACTCACTTGTTGTGTCCTTGGCCTCGACGGTGCTTCAGGTCCTTTTGTGCGCGATGGCTGGCTATGCGCTTGCAAAGATGCCGATCCCGGGCAAGAAGACCATCATGCTCGTCCTCATTGCGCTCATCATCGTTCCGCCGGAAGTCATGATGGTCCCGCTCTTCGTTATCGTCACGCACGTGCCCTTCGCGGGAGGTAATGACCTGTGGGGAAACGGCGGCTCTGGACTACTCGATACCTACGCGGCCTTAGTTGTCCCGCACGTGATTTCCGCACTGTGTATTTTCTTGATGCGTCAGTTCTACTTGGATCTTCCCGATGAACTGGGTGAATCTGCGCGAGTCGATGGTGCAAGTGAAGGACGTATTTTCTGGCAGATCTACACGCCCCTCGCGCTTCCAGCGGTTGCGGTCGTTTCGGTGCTTGCTTTCCAAGGAGCATGGAACGACTTCTTGTGGCCACTGGTATCCGTGAAATCAAACGATATGCGTACGCTCCAATTAGGACTCGCAGTGTTCTATCAAGAGAACTCAACTCAGTGGAGCCTCCTCATGGCAGCGGTTATTCTCATGACCTTGCCAATCGTCGTGATATTCCTCTTCGGTCAGCGCTACTTCACCGCCGGAGTCTCTGCTGGAGGTGTCAAGGAATGAGCCTGCGTCCCAATATCCTGCTCTTTCTCACTGACGATCAGGGTCCGTGGGCGCTTCCGTGGATCACGCCTGAACTGCGCATGCCCGCATTGGAAGAATTCGCCTCGGACGCGTATGTCTTCACGCAGATGCACACGCCCTCACCGGTGTGTTCTCCGGCGCGCGCATCGATCCTCACTGGAACCATGCCCTCCACTCACGGTGTGCACGATTGGCTCACGGGGACTCGGCATCCCCGCGCTCATCCCGACACCTACCTTGACCACCTCGAAACTCTCCCGCAGATTCTTCATCGCTCGGGTTACACCTGCGCACTGAGCGGTAAGTGGCACCTAGGAGACTCTTGCGAGCCTGCACCGGGATTCTCCTCTTGGTACGCGCATCGCTACGGGGGTGGCCCGTACATGGGCGCGCCGATTTGGAAAGATGGTCACGAGGCCGAGGAGGAGTTGTACTTCACCGATGCAGTTGGCGTCCATGCCCTAGAGTTCCTTCGCGAGCGTGCAGCCGCTACGGGTGAAGACGGGGAACGTCAGCCCTTCTTCCTCTTTGCTGCGACAACGGCTCCGCACGATCCGTGGGGAGAAGATCAGCACCCCGATGAACTCCTCGACATTTATGCAGGTGAGGAGTTCCCTACGATTCCACGAGAGGAACCCCATCCTTGGGCCGATTATCAACGGGTTCATCAATTCGCTGATGCTTATCGAGATCCCGTTCCTTCACTTCGCGGCTACTGTGCCGCGCTCAGTGGAGTCGACCGGATTTTCGGCTCCCTCGTCGATGAGCTCAAAAAGCAGGGGGAATGGGAAAACACGATCGTCATCTTCATGTCCGATAACGGATTCTCTTGTGGGCATCACGGGATCTGGGGGAAGGGAAATGGTACTTTTCCCTTGAACTTCTGGGATAACTCCGTACGAGTTCCCTTCCTGATTCGTATTCCCGAGGCGGTGGCCGCTTCGGTTGGCATTGATCCTGGGCGTGAGCGTGGATATTCCTCTCCGGTCAATGAGCTGATCTCTAGTCTTAATTTGTTCACGAGCTTGTGTGAATTGGCTGGGGTTGAGTGCGCTGCCGATGTCCGCCGGGGCCAAGGCACGCTGCTCAATATCCTTCGAGGCAAGTCGGGCAGCGATTCTGTCGCAGTTTTCGATGAATATGGAGCCGCACGAATGATCCGGCGCGGGATGCTCAAATACGTCTGGCGTGAAGAAGGACCAGAGGAACTGTACGACCTCGAATGCGATCCCGATGAACGTCGCAATCTCATTGATGATCCGACCTACAGTGGAATTCAATCAGAGCTAAGAAACGAGCTTGACCATTGGTTTGAGGTCCATGAGGATCCCCGATTCTCTGGTATCGCTTTGGATGTCACTGGGCTTGGTCAGATCATGCCCCTGTGGCGCTCCCGCGAAACAGAGGCCTTCGTCCAATTCGGTGAGGAATAAAAGCTCTCCTGCAGGTGTTGAAAAAACAATTGCCCCCTCGTGGGACCGACAACTGGAGGAGTTCTCATGACAACCGTTGCAATTCTTGGTGGAACAGGTTACGCGGGTTCACATATTGCAGCTGAGGCGCTTTCTCGTGGCTTCCACGTCGTTTCCTGGTCGCGTTCGCGTCCCTCGGAGCCAATCGAAGGCGTGACCTACAACCACGGCGACCTTCTTGATGAGGATGTCCTCCGCAGTGTTGTCGATGGTGCGGATGTCGTCGTTGGTGCACTTTCGCCTCGAGGCGCTTTGGATGCTTCTCTTCGCTTCCTCTACTCGCAAGTTGCGGACCTCGCTCAGAAGGCTGGAGTTCGCTTGGGGATCGTCGGTGGCGCCGGATCGTTGCGTGTTGAAGAGGGCGGTCGCACCCTTGCTTCGCTTCCGGACTTCCCCGAGGAATTCCGTTCCGAGGCCGGCCAACTTGCCGCAGTCCTCGAAGATTTGCGCTCGCGCAGTGATGATCTTCAGTGGTTCTTTGTTTCTCCCGCTGGTAATTTCGGGTCAGACAATCCCGGAACCCATACCGGGCATTTCCGTCTTGGTGGTGATGTCCTGCTCACTGACGAGAATGGGGTTTCCGATATCTCTGGAGCGGACTTTGCCCAGGCCTTTGTCGATGAGATCGAAACACCCACCCATACGGGACAGCGTTTCACCGTCGCCTACTAAAACAGCAATCTGAGAAGAGCGTGGGTGCGGGTTTCAAGCCCGCACCCACGCTCACTCTAGGTTAGGGTTAATAACGTGACACCCAGCCCTCAGCCCATGCCCCCGATGCGCCTTATTCGCGCAGGCGGCGCCCTTGTGTGGCGCTTACGCCACCCGGGTCGTCAGGTCCTCCCAGGAGATGTGCTTGATGAGGCTGAGATCGAAGTTCTGCTGGTCCATCGCCCCCAGTATCACGATTGGTCGTGGCCAAAAGGCAAGATTGAGGGACGAGAGACCATTCCCGTTGCGGCTGTGCGTGAGGTTGAGGAAGAAACCGGTCACGTCATCAGCCTCGGCGCTCCACTGACGACTCAGCGCTACCGCCTCGGCTCAGGGCAGACCAAGGAGGTTCGCTACTGGGTGGGAACCCTCATGGGAGACGATCCCCATTCTGATACCGGCCTCGTCCACCTGCGCAAGCCGGTCCACCGCGCTCCAACGCGAGAAATTGACCAGGCACGCTGGATGTCTCCGTCGCGCGCTCACGATCTTCTCACTCGTCGCGGAGATCGTCGTCTCCTCAACGAGCTTCTGATGCGAGGCCGAAGCGGTGAGCTTGTGACGACTCCTTTGGCTATGTTGCCCCATGCGCGTGCACTTCCAGCCCAGCATTGGGAGGGCGATGACGACGCGCGTCCTCTGTCGCGTACCGGGGTCCGCGAGGCACTTGAACTGGTAGACCTGCTGTCTGCATACGGGATTCGTCGAGCGATGGCGACCTCTTCCGCGCGGACTCGGCAGACGCTGGGGCCGTGGGCTGCGCTCGCGGGAGTTTCGATCGATACTCTTCCCTCGCGCGATGGTGCGGATTCTTCCGCTGACGAGGCCTTTGTGCGTGCGCTTTTGGCGGACGGTGAACCGCGAGTTCTGTGCACGCCACGCACGATGCTTCCGGGGCTTTTTGATGTCTTTCGTCAATTCACTCCCTCTGGCGTGAGGATGAATTTCCCGCTTGACGCCAGGGAGCTTTCGGCATCAGAGATGGTTATCTTGCACATCATTGTGCATGGGGGGCGGATTCGTGTTCTTGATGTTGAACGGCACGCTCCGAGGACTAGGGAATAGAAACGGAGCAGTTTTCTTCGAAATTCACTAATGAATCGTTGAAATGCTGCTGGGAAATTCCTAGTATTTCCCTATGCGGAAATCAATGATGATCTCTCTAATCGCAGCTTCTGCTGCATGTGTGCTCTCCGGATGTTTCGGAGGTCTGGACTCTTCGACCACCACAGTCGTATCTTCGACCCCCACCCCTTTCGTTACAACTGCTCCAACGCCGAAGGTTGCGTATTCCTCGCGCCCAATCCCTTCGGCAACAACGACAAGTCCCTTGCCGTCACCGACTAAAGAAATTTTTGCTCACGCGGTGCCTCGCGAAACTGAATCTACCACGGAAGCAGCACCGCTCCCTCCGCCGCAAAAAGAAGCTGAAGCGGAGTCTAAGCCGCGAGCTGCAGCTCCTGCGCCAGTGCGGGAGCAAAGCAGTGTGTATTACAAGAATTGTGACGCAGCGCGCGCTGCTGGGGCCGCGCCTCTACGTAGAGGGGATCCTGGATATCGAAGTGAACTTGATCGAGATGGTGATGGAATCGCTTGTGAGCCGAAGAAGAAGCATCACTAGCTGTTGCTAGTACGCCGAATCGCGAACAGAACCGCGAAGGGTTTGATCGCCGTTCGCAGCGGCAAGACACACGATCTGTCGGTCGCCCCGCTCCCATGACTCTCGGCTGGGAGTCATCCAAATGAGGTCAAGGGCCGAGTCTTCGACACCGCTTCCTACGTAGGGTGTGAAGTCTTTTTCGCACTCGCGTCGCGCTTCCGACTCAAGTTGCTCGGCCTCGGGGAACTCTGATCCCCCAATAGTGGGAAGGGCGAAAACCTCAGCCTGGTGAGGGCTCGAGCAGGAAACAGTTTCCAAAGAGTACGCGCTGGTTGAGGTTGGAATCTGAACGCAGGCTCCGACAGAAAGCCGCATGACAGAAGAAAAACCGCACCCGCTGAGTGTGCTTGCCCCGAAGAAAAGGGCAAGCACACCACAGCAGGTGCGAATGAATGATGTTCTCACTGAATTGGGGCCTCAGACTCCAACGATCAGCGCGCAGACCCAATAGACGACCGCAGAAACTGCGGCAGCTGCGGGTAGGGTCAAGAACCAGGCGGTCACGATCGATCCCGCAACGCCCCAACGTACTGCTGAGAAACGTTTCGTGCACCCAACGCCCATGATCGAGGTCGAAACAACCTGAGTTGTCGAGATCGGAGCGTGGACGACGTAGGAGCACAGGTAGAGGATCGAGGCTGACACGGCCTCGGAAACGAAACCGCGGGCAGGATCGAGGTCGATGATCTTACGGCCGATGGTTCGCATGATTCGGCCACCGCCGGCCATGGTGCCCAAGGAGATCGCAAGAGCTCCTGAGATCTTGACCCACATCGGGACGGTCATATCGCCGGTAATGGGATCGTAGATCTGGTGGGCCTCGCCGTAGCCACCGGCCAGAAGTGCCATGACAATGATGCCCATGGTCTTCTGTGCATCTTGGATGCCGTGGCCAAGGGCCATCGCAGCTGAAGAGAAGCGCTGCGCAGCGCGGAAACGACGCATGGTGTGGTGGTATTGCGCGTTGCGAAGCAGGAAAAGCACGATACGCATGACGATGTAGCCGGCGAAGAAGCCGATGATGGGGGAAGCGAACATCGGGATGATGACCGACTTGACGATTCCCCACCAATAGACGGTGGTGCCACTCATCAAGCCGGCGCCGACCATACCGCCAATCAACGCGTGCGAAGAAGAAGAAGGAAGCCCAAACCACCATGTGATCAGGTTCCAGATACAGGCACCGAGAAGCGCAGCAAGAATGATGACCAGGCCCTTTTGCTGCATTTCTACCTGGGTAGATTCAGCATATGGGGAGATCGAAATGATCCCCTCGCCGATGGTCTTTGCAACCGCAGTTCCCATCATGGCGCCAAGAACATTCATGCCTGCGGCCATCAAGAGGGCCGCACGAGGAGTCCATGCCTTAGTGGAAACAGAGGTCGCAATCGCGTTCGCAGCGTCATGGAAGCCGTTGGTGTAGCTGAAGAACAGTGCAACGGCAATGACGATGCACACCAGGATCAGGTTAAGATCCACGGCTCAGGATTCCTTCAGTGCAAGGGCTTCGATGACATTGGCCAGATCTTCGAAAGCGTCCGCACATGACTCAAGGCTCTGAATGACATCCTTCAGCTTGATAACCGTGATGGGGTCAAGACCGGAGTCGAAAAGTGCCGTGAGAGTGCGGCGGTACGCCAAGTCGCCCTCATTTTCGAGGCGGTTGATCTCGATCCAGTAATCGCGCAGGTCCACGGGGGACTTGAGTGCCGGGATGTTCTTAGCCGTCAGCTCTGCGCAATGAACGATGACTGCGATCTGCTCGTCAAGCAGGTGTGCAATCTGTTCGGGGATGCCTGCGATGCCGTAGACGACCAGCATGTCGCCGGCCTCGTCAATGAAGTCCATGCAGTCATCCAAGTGGGATGCAAGGGACTGAAGGTCTTCGCGGTCGAAAGGAGTGATGAAGGATGAGTTAATCCGTTGGAAGATTTCGTGGTTGAGCTCGTCGCCCTGGTGTTCGACGCCATGAAGCTGGTCGCGAAGTGCGATTCGCTCTTCGGGGGAAGCGGCGTAGATATGCGAAAGAATTTCAACTCCCTCGACAAGCTTATTTGCTTGCTGGGTGAAGAATTCGAAGAAGTTTGGGCCCTGCGTTCTGTTGCGGATCCCCATAATGTCCCTCCGATTGTGTTGAGACTGCCTCAAGGCAATCGTCATCCATTACACACTGGATATTCAAGTTCACTTTAGGGTGAATCTCCTGTTGAAGAATGTGTCTATTGCCACACCTGTATGAATGGCCGAGATATTGCGGGAAACTGCAAGGAAACGTGGCCACAGTTGACGGAATTGTCAGATTTAAATGGAAAGAGGGACTTTGCGCCCGCGCAAATACCGGTGGGGTAGAGGATGATTAAGAACGTAGATCGGGGCGTGACCACGTCCCAGAATCACCGAGTGCCTCAGGAGGCAAAATGTCCGTGACTGAACAGGATGTGCGCGCAGCCGCTCCGGCAAACGCTCCCGAAGATGTCATCAAGTGGGTTGCTGAGATTGCAGCACTGACCACCCCTGATCGCGTGGAGTTCGCTGATGGCTCCCAGGAGGAGTGGGATCGCCTGACCTCTCAGATGGTCGAGAGTGGCATGTTCACCAAGCTCAACGAGGAGAAGCGCCCCAACTCGTTCCTGGCTCGCTCCAAGCCGTCCGACGTTGCGCGTGTTGAGTCCCGTACCTTCATCTGCTGTGAGAAGGAAGAGG
>CALIZH010000148.1 GCA_938028585.1 uncultured Actinomyces sp.
CGCATCGAGACCGTCACCAGGCGCTTGATCAGGTCCACGACCGCGTCGGGGCGGCCCTGCTCGCGCAGGAAGTCGTTCGGGTCGTTCACGATGCCCGAGGCCTTGTCCGTCTTCACGTGGTAGCGGTCAATGATCCACTCGAGCGGGCTGCGGCCCGAAATCGAATACCCCTGCGCCTGGGCCGGAATGCCGGTCAGCGTCACGTAGTCGTTGTACTCCAAGCGCGTGACGTCCTTATCGCGGCGCCCCAACGCAGGGAAACGCATCTGCTTCCCGATCCGGTAGCGCTCCCACGGGTCCGCGGGCGCGTGCAGGCTCGTCACCTACCGCAAAGACGTCTCAGCGAAACTTGCTGTGCTGGAGAGAACCCGTCGCGGTACCCCAGAGATCGACACTGAGGAAATCAACGAACTTGGCGTTTTCTTCCCTGACGCGAACATCGCGGCATTGCGTCAGATAGAAGGCTTCCATCGCAAGCTGACCGGACTACTCGACCGACAGCTCGATGAACAACAGGCTCGTTACAACGAGATTGCCGACGTGCTGGATGGGCAGATCAATCAGGTCCGCACCCAGCTGGCCGCCATCAGTATCTCTTCGAACCTCAACGACCAGGAGCTTGCTGACGCCGGTCGGTATAACGCGACCATTCAGCGCCTCACCGCTCAGATCGACGCCTTCGAGAAGACGCAGGCCGCCAAGATAGAAGCCAAGGAAGGGGCTGAGGAACTCGCGAACAGACGGCCAGCGCTCTTGGGAGAAATGACCGGGAAGCTCAACCAAGCGCTGGCTGATGGCAACAAGGCAATCTACGGTGACAGTCAGAACCCTCCCGAGTTCAAGCTGAAAGAGGGAAGCCAGGGTAATCAGACCTACCAGTTCGGCACACCAAGAGACAAAGGCGACGGCACTAAAGCTAAGAACCTCATCCTGTTCGATTTGTCAGTGCTTCAGCTTACGAGCCTGCTCGCCGTCATCCATGATTCAACGATCATCAAGAACATCGGAGACGAGCTTGTCGAAAAGATCATGCTACTGTACGTGGAGAGTGAGCGGTACGGAAAGCAAGTGTTCGTTGCCTTCGACAAGCACCTGTCGTACACCGCTGCAACCCAAGCGACGGTTGAAAGCCACACGGTTATCGAGCTTGGCGAGGGCACGGCATCACTGTACGGGTGGGCATGGAACACGAAGGACGAAAGGGGCGAGGAATGAAGCTCCGCTACAACAAGCTTTGGAAACTGTTGATCGACAAAGGGATGAACAAGACCCAGCTCCAGACCAAGGCAAAGATCTCGCGATCGACCATGGCGAAGCTCGGGCGAGGCGGCAACGTACAGACTGATGTGCTCGTGCGAATCTGCGAGACCCTTGTTTGCGACATCGCAGACATCGTCGAGGTTGTTGAAGGCGAAGGAGCCTAGATTATGGCACGAATGCGGACTTTTGATGAGGCGACCAGGGTGCAGATGCCAGCGATGGTTCATCTGACCAGACTGGGGTACACCTACTTCGGTAAGGTCACCGAGGACATGGCCGGTGACGTATATGACCCGGATACGAACATCTTCATCGAAGTGTTCAAGTCTCAGTTCGAGAAGCTCAACCCCGAGCATGCGGGCCGCGCCGACGAGGTGCTTCGTAGCATCCGACAGGAACTCGACAATGACGACCTGGGTCGGAGCTTCTACAACCGTCTGGTCAGTTCAAGCCCAGTGAGGTTGGTTGACTTCGACAATCCCGCGAATAACACGTTTCATTTCACTGCTGAGTTCACGTGTAAGAACGGGCAGGATGAGTTCCGCCCGGACATCACCCTTTTTGTGAATGGTCTCCCTCTGTCTTTTGTGGAGGTGAAGAAGCCAAACAATCGGGGCGGAATGGTTGCTGAGAGCACGCGCATGAACCGTGGGCGTTTCCCAAATCGCAAGTTCCGCCGATTCATCAACATCACGCAGTTGATGATTTTCTCCAACAACATGGAGTACGACGCGGAGGGAGGCATCACCCCGATCCAGGGTGTTTTCTACTGCACGGGCGCGCGCGGTGATGCGAAGTTCTCTACATTCCGTGAAGACAACCCAGCAGGGTCAGCCGAGGCACCCTTCCATGCACAATTCCCCTACGCAAAGGTCGACGACGACGTTGAGCGACAGATCTTGGATGACTACAACGTTCAAGTCATTCGCACCACCCCTGAGTACGCCACGAATCTGAAAGAGAACACGCCAACGAACCGGGTGCTCACTTCGATGGTGTCCCCAGAGCGGCTGCTGTTCCTCATCAAGTACGGGATCGCCTACGTGCGAATCGACCGTGAGGTTGACGGAAAGATCGAATCCACCGATCAAAAGCACATCATGCGCTATCAACAGTTGTTCGCGTCCTTGGCGGTACGTCAACGGCTCAATGAGGGCGTCACTTCTGGGGTCATTTGGCATACGCAAGGTAGTGGCAAGACGGCTTTGTCCTACTACTTGAACAACGTGCTGACCGACTATTACGCAGCGCATAACAAAGTGGCGAAGTTCTACTTCATCGTTGACCGTCTCGACCTTCTAGAGCAAGCATCGCAAGAGTTCGAAGCGCGCGGCTTGGAAGTGAAGACCGCGAACTCACGTGTAGAACTGATGGAACAGTTCCGCACGAATCAATCACTTGAGGGTGACTCGGGACGGCGTGAAGTGACCGTTGTGAACATCCAACGGTTCGACGAGGACAAAACCAAGATCGATGCATCTGCCTATGCGACGAACCTGCAACGAGTGTTCATCATCGATGAGGCGCACCGAGGCTACAACCCGAAAGGTAGCTTCCTGGCAAACATGCTCGAATCTGACCCCAACTCGGTTAAGATCGCGCTCACTGGCACGCCGCTACTCAAAGATGAGCGTGCATCCTGGAAAGTCTTCGGCGATTACCTGCACACCTACTACTACGACAAGTCAATCCAAGACGGCTACACCCTCAAGATCATCCGCGAGGACATCGAGACCGCCTACCGGGACAAGCTCTCTGAGATCTACGACAGCCTCGACCATCTGGTACTCAAGAAAGAGGTCAGTAAGAAGGAAATCGTCGAACACGAGCACTACGTCAAAGAACTGCTTCGCTACGTCATCACCGACTTCAAGCGCTTCCGTACGATCAACGGTGACGACAGCCTTGGCGGCATGGTGATCTGCGAGACCAGCCAACAAGCTCGGAACATCGCCGCGTACTTCGATGAAATCCAGGCAGAACTCAACGCGACGAGCAGTAACCCGTCGAAGCTGCGCGCTGGCCTGATCCTATTCGACAGCGATGACAAAGACACCCAAAAGCAGATCATCAAAGACTTCAAGAAGAACTACACCGTAGACATCCTGATCGTTTTCAACATGCTTCTCACCGGGTTCGACGCACCCCGACTCAAACGTCTGTACCTCGGTCGAAAACTCAAAGACCACAACCTGCTCCAAGCGCTGACGCGCGTCAACCGCCCCTACAAAGACCACAAGTACGGGTACGTAGTGGACTTTGCAGACATCAAACAGAACTTTGACGAAACCAACGCGGCCTACCTCAAGGAACTCAACAAGTTCAACGACCCAGAAGAAACGGGAGAGGACGGGCGCGCCGCGATTGAACAAGTAATTGAGGATCCCGCCGCGCTCGTCGCTCAAGTACGCGAGGCCAGGAACATCCTCTTCACTTACGATCTCGATAACGCTGAAGAATTCAGCCGCCAGATAGCAGGGATCGACGAGAAAGAGACACTCGTTGAACTCCGGAAGGCCCTGCAGTCAATCCGGGAAGGCATTAACCTCGCACGCACCTTCGGCGACGATGACCTCAAGGCCGCGATGGAGCGAATGAACATTGAGAAGCTCGCTTCCCTGCTCTCCGAAGTTGAGAACGCCATCGGTATCCTCAACCAGAAAGAAGCGTTCACAAGCACCGATGAAACCCGACGGGTCATCAACGAGGCGATGCTCGACATTGAGTTCAAGTTCCGTCTGAAGAACGAAGAGGAACTGAGCATCCTCGCCGGTGCAGGCGACAAGTTCCAAGCGAAGTGGAGGCGCGCGATCCGCGAGTTCACAGCGAACATAGACCAAGAAGACCCCGAGTTCGTTACCCTCCGCGACGCCTTCATGCATCGGTTCAAAGAGCGTGGCTTCGTCATCGACTCGATGAGCGCCTTCGACGAAGAAGACCGCGCCCTTGACCAAGTCATGGATCGCCTCATCGAGATCAAGCGACGCAACAATGCCTTGCTGTGTCGATACAACGATGACCCGAAGTTTGTGCGCGTTCACAAACGAATTCGGGAGGAAAGCGAACAGCGCCGCAGATCAGGGCAGCCACCTATGGGGTTCGAATATGACGAGGAACTCGTCGAGTTCCTTACTGTCGTGAAGAAAGAGATTGACTACAAGATATACGAACGAGCCGACATTCTGAGAACCGATGGGTACTTCTCCCAGGTCGTGATGCAGACTCTGGCTTTAGGTCTAGCAGAACTCAACCTCAACGGCACCCGAGCCGACAGAACCTTCATGCAAGAACGCATCACTCGCCAATACCGCGACCAGTACACCGGCGCACACACGATTGCATGATGAAAGGATCAAACTTCGTGAGCCAAGACATCAAGAGGGACACCGCTGAACTCATAGACGCCCTCAAAGCAACCTGCCAAACGTACGGTCTGGGTAACGACGGCAACGAGTACAAGATCATCACACAAGTGTTCTTGTACAAGTTCCTCAATGATAAATTCGGCTACGAGGTCAAGAAGCTCAGCCCGGCGCTCGCCGATGCCGACCAGTGGGAAATCGCCTACGCTCATATGAGCGAGGACGAGCGGCTCGATCTGCTTGATCTGCTCTCTCCTGACGTTCCACGTCTGAAGCCTGAACACCTTATAGCGAACCTGTGGAACCAACAAGCCAAGGGCGAGTTTGACGCGATCTTCGACGCAATCATGCTGGACATCGCAAATGACAACATCGAAATCTTCTCGACCCAAACCACTGAGCGCACCAAGATCCCCTTGTTTGAGCGACTCACCATCTACGTCACCGATGATGCACAACGCGCGGCTTTCGCCAGAGCGCTTATAGATAAGCTGGTGAACTTCTCGTTCGAGGATTCTTTCAAAGAGCACTACGACTTCTTCGCCGCAGTGTTCGAATACCTGATCAAGGACTACAACACCGCCGGTGGAGGCAAGTACGCCGAGTACTACACACCGCACGCCATCGCCACCATCATGGCCAGGCTACTCGTTGGAGACGAACACGACCTCCACAACGTCGAGTGCTACGACCCGTCAGCCGGAACCGGAACGCTCCTCATGGCGCTCAGCCACGCAATCGGTGAAGACAGATGCACGATCTTTGCCCAAGACATCTCCCAGCGCAGCAACAAGATGCTCAAGCTGAACCTCATCCTCAACTCGCTGGTCTCGTCACTGGATCACGCGGTTCAGGGCGACACACTCACCCAGCCGTATCACAAGAGCGACGACGGATCCGAGCTTCGACAGTTTGACTATGTGGTGTCGAACCCACCCTTCAAAATGGACTTCTCGGACACCCGAGAGAGACTGTCCGCGATGCCTGAACGTTTCTGGGGCGGCGTACCGAAGGTTCCCGCGAAAAACAAAGACAAGATGGCGATCTATCCGCTATTTATCCAGCACGTCATCAACTCCCTCAAACCGGAGGGCAAAGGCGCAATCGTCGTACCCACAGGTTTCCTGACCGCCAAAACCGGCGTCGAGAAGAACGTGCTACACCGCCTGATCGACGACAGAATCGTCTACGGCGCAGTCAGCATGCCATCCAACGTGTTTGCCAACACCGGCACCAACGTCTCCGTACTGTTCTTCGACAAATCGGGTGACAGTGACAACGTCACCTTGATAGATGCATCCAAACTCGGTGAACTCTACAAAGAAGGCCGTATCCAGAAACGTCGCCTCCGCGCAGAGGAGATCGATCAGATCGTCGAGACGTTCACCAAACAAGAAGCTGTGGATGACTTCTCCGTAATCGTCAGCTACGACGACATCAAAGAAAAGAACTACTCCCTCGCAGCAGGCCAATACTTCGACGTCAAGATCGAGTACGTCGACCTTAGCCCCGAAGAGTTCCAAGCCCAAATGGCCGAATACCAAGCCACGCTCCAAGACCTCTTCACCAAGAGTGCGAACCTGCAAGACGAAATCATGACTCAACTCGGCACGGTGAGCTATGAGTGAGTTCAAGCGGCACCGCCTTGCAGATCTCTATGAAATCAGCTCTGGTATCTCAACTACGAAGGATCAAGCTGGCCACGGCGCTCCCTTCGTAGCCTTCAAAGACATCTACAACAACTACTTCATCCCAGAGCGCCTAACTGAACTTATGGACACTACCCCTGAGCAACAGGAGAAGTTCTCGGTTCGGGAAGGCGACGTGTTTCTGACAAGAACCAGTGAGACCCTCGACGAACTCGCAATGAGTAGCGTTGCCCTCCAAGACCATCCAAACGCAACATTCAGTGGCTTCGCCAAGCGATTACGTCCGCGCGATCCGTCAAACCCAGACCCACAGTTTATGGGCTTCTTTCTGCGCAGCGATTACTTCAGAAGAATCATCAACAGCGTCACGACGATGACAACCCGAGCAAGCTTCAACGAAGCAATCTTCTCGCATGTCGAAGTTGATCTACCTGATCTAGACTCCCAAGTTCAGATCGGCGAGTTACTGTACTCAATCGAACAACAGATTGAACTGAACAATCAGGTAAACGATAATTTATCTGAACTCGCCACCGTCGCCTGACCGTTCATCAGCATCGGCAGTAACCAGTCGCGTAGCTCCTGTAGCTTCCTGTTCTCTTCCAGATTGTCGTTGCGCATTCTCATAATCGGAGAGACTGCGGATGCGTATGATTGTGCAATGATCTCGGGCGGGATGACCGTCATCAAGCCCTTCAGTGTTTCGTGACGGATGCCCTTGAATATGCTTCCCGTTGAACTCTGTTCGGCCTGTTTCACGAAAGCATCGCTCATGAGATGGCAGTAGACGTACTCAGGCGTCGTAACACCGCGTCGCGGCCTGATCGAGAAAACAGATTCGTTGATCTCCCAGTCTCGTGGTTCCTCGTAGATTAGAAAGCATCGCCGAAGCGGTGCGATGCTCGCGAAGAGAATGTCTCCAACGCGCAGATCGGAGCGGCGACGCACTTTCGCCATCGCTTCCTCGTCGATGTAGTCGCATGAGGCAAAGTCCAGACCGCCATCCTTCGTCAAGTTCTTCACTGTTAGATAAGCGATCCCTTGAGTTCGGAGGCTGAAGTTCTGACGTGGGTTGAGTCCGGTGCGGATTCCGTCGAAGAGTTCTTCGTTAGCTCCGACTCGCCAGCCTGCAGGGATCTCGCGCTTGAGCTGGTCATTCCATACCATTCGTCCGCCGGACGAGCGGTATGGTCTACCGTTCTCATCGGGGAAGTCGAACTGCAAGAACCAGTAGCCGTAGAGCGTCTGGAGCATGGCCTGTAAATTATCGTTTA
>CALIZH010000149.1 GCA_938028585.1 uncultured Actinomyces sp.
CTGGTCAATGGCAATGGAAAGTGCATGGATTTGTGGGATGCCGCAAGCCTGAATGGTCGCCGCGTTCAGTTGTGGGATTGCACCCGTACAAGCACAGCGGATGGGCAGTCAGAGCCAATCGAGGCGCAGAAGGTCACCTTCGATCAGGGCAAACTCAGTATTGAAGGAAAGTGCCTGGACGTCTATCAGCAGCGCAATGCGAATGGCACTCCGGTTCATCTGTGGGATTGTGTCCCGGCACCGACTCAGCAATGGAAGCACCTGCCCGAAGGACAATTCCAGAATGTTCAGACTGGGAAATGTCTGGCAGTTCGCGAGGACTCTTCAGAGAATGGGACTGTCCTTCATATCTGGGATTGTCACCCAGGGCAGACTGAAAAATGGAGCTTTGGGCGCTAGCTGCCCATAGCTTCACGATTAGGTTGTGGCCCCATCTTCTAGGAGGGAGAGATGGGGCCACAACCCTATTATCAGGTATTTTTTAGGTTAACCGAAGGTTATCTTAGGGTTTGGAACTGAATGCGTGCAGAGTCACAGTGCTGGACTTTGCGTGGGATGCGCTGTGCGCGGTAACCTATTGACAATTTGGCCTAGATCCAATCTTGTTCATCACGCCATTACCCAGTCTGCACATGCATGAAAACCGGGTGTGCCTAGGTGACAGAGGTGACGGACCAAACAAGACAGATAACGAACGACGCGCTACGAAACCTCAGAACCTGGAAGGATAACCGATGAGCACAATCGCACCTGAACGACACAAAGAAGAAGTCATCCGACACGATGACGACTTCTCATTTGAAGCAGTTCCATCAAAGAACCGACGGTCATTTTGGGCCGTCGGTTTTGTTATGCTCGGCTTCACCTTCTTCTCGGCCTCGATGAGCGTCGGTGCCAAGCTCGGAAACGGCCTGAACTACACCCAATACGTGTGGGCAGTCATCATCGGTGGCGCAATCCTTGCGGTCTACACGGGTGCGCTGGGCTACATCGGCGCAAAGACCGGTCTGAGCTTTGACCTTATGTCCCGTCGCACCTTCGGTCGCATCGGTTCCTTCCTGCCCTCAGCGTTGATCTCCTTCACCCAGATGGGTTGGTTCGGCGTGGGCGTTGCGATGTTCGCAATCCCCACCGCTGAGACCCTGCACATCAACGCGTGGCCCGTCGTCATCATCGCGGGCGGCCTGATGACCGCCTCGGCCTACTTCGGAATCAAGGCCATTGAGATCGTCTCCTTCGTCTCAGTACCTCTGATCGCAATCCTCGGAAGCTACTCCATGATCAGTGCGGTCAACGCAGGCGGCGGTATTGCCGCAGTCTTCGGCCAAAACCAAGGCATGACCACCGTTGCAGCCATCGGCCTCGTGATCGGAAGCTTCGTCTCCGGCGGTAGCGCAACCCCCAACTTCACTCGCTTCGCAAAGTCCGCAACCTCGGCAGTCATCACCACTGTGATCGCATTCTTCATCGGTAACACCCTGATGTTCACTTTCGGAGCGGTTGGTGGAGCCTTCACCGGTAAGGACGACATCTTCTACGTAATGATCGCTCAGGGCCTGCTGATTCCTGCGCTGATCGTCTTGGGCGCAAACATCTGGACAACAAACAACAACGCCCTGTACACCACCGGCCTGGGCTACGCGAACATCACCGGAATCAACAAGAAGCCTCTGGTTTTGGTCGCAGGCATCATCGGAACCCTTGGAGCCCTGTGGCTCTACGACAACTTTGTCGGCTGGCTCAGCTTGCTCAATGCCACCCTGCCCCCCATCGGCGCAGTTCTGGTTGCCGATTACTTCGCACGTCGCCGCAGCTACATGGATCTGGGATCAGATGACCCCGAGGTCAAATGGGCACCGATCGTCGCCCTGGTCGCAGGCGCACTCACCGGCTGGCTGACCCCCGGCTTCGGAATCGTCTCGATCAACGCCATGGTCGTCTCGATCCTCGTCTACTTCGTCGGAAGCGCAATCGAGAAGGGAATTCGTCGATGAGCGCGCAAACTGAAGGCAACAACACGCATCACAACCAGGCCTCGGCAATGGGAGAAAAAGGCGCGAATCTTCTCATCACGGGCGTCCGTATTGAAGACGGCCCCGCCGGAGTCGATATCCGCATTACGGACGGAAAATTCGCGGAAATCGGTGCGGGGCTGACGCCTCAGGAAGGCGAAGAGGTCCGCGACTACACGGGCAAGCTGGTTCTGCCTCCCTATATCGAGTCGCACGTGCACCTGGACACTGCGCTCACCTCGGGGCAACCGCGCTACAACGAAAGCGGCACCCTCTTTGAGGGCATTGAGGTGTGGAGTGAGCGCAAGCAGACCCTGACCTACGAGGACGTCAAGGATCGCGCCGGCCGGGCACTTCGCCAGCAGGCGCAGTTTGGTATTCAATACGTGCGCTCGCACGTCGACGTTACTGACCCGGACCTGACAGCCTTGCGTGCCCTCATTGACCTGCGTGAGGAACTCAAGGACTCCATGACCCTGCAGTTGGTCGCCTTCCCGCAGGAAGGCATCGAATCCTTCCCGAATGGACGTGACCTCATGCGTCGCGCGGCCGAAATGGGTGTGGATGCTATCGGTGCAATCCCGCACTTTGAGTTCACCCGCGAGTACTCCGTGTCCTCGCTGAACTTCGCAGTCGAGCTTGCCCAAGAATATGGGCTGCTCATGGACGTGCACTGCGACGAAATTGACGACGAGGCCTCGCGCGGACTGGAGACCCTGGCTACGCGCGCGCTCGAGGCCGGGATTGGTCCGCGAGTCACTGCCTCGCACACGACCGCGATGCACTCGTATAACAACGCGTACTTCCTGCGCCTGGTGCGCCTACTCAAGATGAGCGGCATCAACTTCGTGTCGAATCCGCTGGTCAATACGCACCTGCAGGGACGCGTCGATACCTACCCGAAGCGCCGAGGTGTCACCCGCGTGAAGGAACTGACCGAGGCAGGAATCAACGTCTCCTTCGGGCAGGACGACATCGAGGATCCGTGGAACCCCATGGGTACCGGAAACTTGCGAGATGTCGTGCTCAACGGCCTGTACGTCACCCAGATGATGGCGCGCAGTGAGATCACCGGGTCCTACAACTTCATCACTCACAATGCAGCGCGCACGCTGAACCTCTCCGATTACGGCATTGAGGTTGGAAACACGGCGAACTTTATTGTGCTGGACGCTGAGGATTGGTTCCACGCGCTGAGCTTTGGCTCTCCCGTTCTGGCAAACTTCCGCGCTGGTCGGGTTTTGACCGAGTCCGAGGCCGTGGTGCGCACGGTGAATTTCTGAGGTCTGCATAAAAGTCCCGGGGTCAGGTGCGGGCGGGGTCTGTGTGCGGGAGCTTCCCCGACGATAGGGGAGAGCTAGGTTTTACTGTGCGGGCTCACTGAAGCGGGTGTACTCCTGCTTCTCTTCGTCCCAGGACTCCGGGTCGTACAGCACGGCACCGAGAGGCAGAACGAACGTTCTATTAAGAAGCTGCGCCTCGCCGTAGCTGAAACCGTGCGGACTCTCCGGGCGCGCCTCGAACAGGTAATCCTGCGGATCCGCCTGCGCAGAGAACCGTGCCCTCTGCATCCGTCTTTCCAAAGCCTCAAAGGACGGCTCAACGTATGCGAAGCTAGTCTGCCTGAAATCCGCCTTCTGACCGAACGTCGCATCCGCGAAGTAGGCGCCCTCAAAGTTCGCCCCGTTGAAGCTCACCGCCCGCGCGAACGTCACCCCGCCGAAGCCGACACTCGCCGTGAACGTCGCCTGATTAAAGTCGGCATCCCGCGCGAATACCGCGTTACCGAAGTTCGCGTACTGCGGGAAATCCATCTCATAGCTCGTCCTTGGAAGCGCAATAAAAGACGCCCGGCTGAACGTGGCGTCGCCGTCGAAGCGCGCCCCACCAAAATCCTCGTACTGTGTGAAGGACGCCCCGCTAAAGTCCGCCACGCCCGTAAAGCGTACGTTGCTGAACATCGCGGACTGCTTGGTGGCTATACCAGCAAAGCGCGCGGCCCCGCCGAAAAGCGACTTGGAGAACACCGCCGGACGGTTGAATACCGATGCGGCGAAGTGCGCCTCATCGTGGAACGTGGAGGCGGTGAATACTGCCTTTCCGTCGAAGGTGACCGCCGCGAAGCTGGCTATGCCTGCGGTGTTCAAGCGTGAGAAGTCGGCATCGGACTTGAAGGTGGATACCGCGAAATCAGCCGCAGCTGAAAAGACCGCGTCTGAGAAGTCAGCCTCGCCGGTGAAGGTTACGGTCGCGAAGCTTGCCGCGTCTGCAAAGCGTGCCCGGCTGAACTCTGCCGCGCCTGCGAAGTGCGCGGCGCTGAAGCCCACCCAGTCGTTGAAGTTCGCACCCTGGAAGGATGCGTCAGTGGTGAACTGCGCTGCGGAGAAGCTGGTGTCACCGTGGAAGGTTGCGCTGGAGAAGTCCGCCGGGCCGTAGAAGGTCGCGGAGGCGAAATCGGCGTTCTGGAAGTACAGCTGCCGTAGCGGGTAGAAGATGGATGCGCCACCAAAGTTGAAGCGCAAATCAGCCCACATGGGTGATACCGACGGTGCCGCGTGCTGGTTCTCCTCGTTGCCTTTTTCGGTGCTCTCGGTAACTGCGGCGAGGCGGCGGCTGAACTCCATGAAGACCGTGCGGCGCACCAGCTGCTCTTCGCGTAGTGCCTCCTGATCGCGCGTGAAGTCGCCTTCGTACCCTTCGGGGGCCTCGTCTGCTTCTAGGTCCTGCCGGTTCTGTGCAAGGGGGTAGGGCGTGCGGATGCACCCGGTCAGCGCGTCGATAATGGTCTGGGCTTCTTCGCGGCGCACCTGCTCGGGGAAGGATGCGTCGGTGAGCCATTCGTCTGCGAGGTTCGCGAGCGTGTACACCCCGCCGAGGCGTACGGCGGGCTGCCCGTCGAGGAACTGTTCGAGAGCGTGCGTGTAGCGTTCGCGTCGCCCGGCCTGCAGGTTGTGTGCCGAGGTGTTTTTGCGTTGCCGCAGCGCAGTTAAGAGTTTGTTGAGGTTCATAGCGGTGTGCCCTTCCTGCTCCGGTGCTGGCTTATATCCAGCATAGGGGAGAGCCCCACTATCGCGCGCTCGCGCTGGGTAAAAGAAGAAGCCCCGCCTGCGAGATATGTGTAGGCGGGGCATCTTTTATTGAGCCTTATTTAGAGGAGGGTTTTCTCCGTTTTTCAGAACCTTTTATTTACTTTGCAGGCTTACTCACACGGGTGTATTCCTGCTTTTCTTCGTCCCAGGAACCCGGATCAAAAAGCATACACCCTATAGGGATAGAGAAAATCCGACCATCGGCTACAATAATTTTTTTAGTCATAATTGAGAAGTGGCTTTTGGGAGAAACGTTGAATATATAATTTTGAGGGTCCACTAGATAAGAAAAAATAGTGCAACTTTCTATTGGATATTGAGGGATGGAAAATAATGGCGATCTAGTGTCAAAAACTGTATTGCTGAAATTTATATTTCCCTTGAATTCTGCTTTAATGAATGTGAGATATTTTCTGAAATGTGCCCCTTCAAAATCCGCATTACCAGCAAATGTGGATGCTAAGAAGCTTACACCTTTTTTGAAATATGCAGATTTGAAATTTACATCTAATCCAAAGTTTGTCATCATAAATTTTGCTTTTTTGAAGCGGGCGTGAGAGAAGAAAGTAGCAGATTTAAAAAACGCCATACTGAAATCTGTTTTTGCTTTGAATCGCGTACCTATAAAATTTGCGGGCCCGTTAAATCTTGCGACAGAGAAAGATGAATTTTTACTGAAACAAGCTGATTTGAAAGTAGTGTATATTGAAAATTCTGACCAAGAAAAATCTGCTTCCTCATCGAAATGAGTAAAGCTGAAGTCCGTAAGCCCCTGAAAGCGAGTTCGCTGGAAACTTGCCCCTCTTGTAAAATGACACGATTGGAAGCTTGTTGAACTATTAAAGATTGCACCTGTAAAATCTGGTTTTATGTAAAAAACGACACCTTCGAATTTAAGAGTCTCATAAGTTAAAGTGTTCAATTCGTAAAAAATCGGAGCCTTAGTGAAATCAAAGATGAATTTTTTCCAATTTTCAGAACTTGAATCTGATTCATGATTGTAGTTTTTCAATTCGTGAGATGTATCGGGTGTCCTGATATGATTAACAATCTCTGCCAAAATAGTTCGACGCACATCTTTCTCCTCATGAAATCTCATTCGATCTTCGAAGTAGGCTTTTTTGTTGCGGACATTAGGAACCTTGTTGGTTTCAAAGTCTTTTGCTTTTGCTGCAAGGGCGAACGGAGAACGAATATATGAACAGAGATTATTGATGATAATCTGTCCTTCTTTTATTTGCGTTTCTTTAGTGATATTGTCGTCATTCAGCCATTCATCGATAAGGCCAATAAGAGCATATACTCCACCAAGCCGAACAGGTGCCTGTTTGCTGGATAGTTTATCGACCGCTTCAATGTAACGATTACGGCGAGCTGCATGAACTTGGCGAATATGATCTTGGCTATTTTTTCGATTTGTTTCAATTAAGCCAAGGATAGCAATAATTCCACCCGTGATATACAGAAGGTGAAGTCTTAAATCTGAAGTCGATTTTTGTTCTACCTCTGCAGCCTTATTGTCGGTAGACGAGGGCGTAGGGCTGGGTGTATTCTGTGCTTTTTCTGGGGTTTCTTTTGCGCTCTCTTGCTGTGCACTAGTATATCCGGGCTCCCTAAACCAACTTGTATAACTTGGTATTAATAAAGCTGATAATGCACCAATAATTGCAAGGCTCGCCAACGTGAATACGAAATATTTACTTGTTAAGCTGGCTGTGATTTTTTGGAAAATTGAAACAATGTTTTTAAAGAATACGATTAAAATAACTAAAGTTGTTATCAGTATTGAAACTCCGAGTGGCTTGTTGTCGACTATGAAAAATTCAAGTACTGCGGTTATTTTGCCCGCTATCTCTTTCCAGTGTTCTGCAAGTGTCAAAGAGACAGGGAAGGATAGGGCTATTGTAAATGTCCTTGTAAGCCATTTAGTTCGAAATATTGAGCGCATAAATCGCGAGACTGCAACCCTGTACTGTTGTGCGTGATGAACTACTTTTTTTACCACGATAGATAGAGAGTTCTTGTTAGTTTTTTTATTCTCATTTTCTATGGAGTTTATGTGGGTGATGGTAGGGTGGGGAGGCTCTTTTGATAAGTAGATGATTAAATCAGTTAGTGCAAATATGAGGATTGTAAATGTTGCAAAGAAAATGCATATTTTAAAGATGTTATCTGTGAGGAAAAACGGGGCGACCAGAAGGCTAGTAATTATTGAAATAAAAAGTAGAGTGAATCTTAATTTATTCGATGATTCGAATGTTTCTTGAGAGTTATTTTTGTTGGGCGGAGCAGCGCTCCCGTGAGCTCCTGAAGTGTCTTGCTTTGACACGAGGGCCTCCTGTCTACTTTGAGAGGATATGGTCGTAACCAGGATACGGTAGGCGGGAGTTCTCAAGCCACAGGTGAGGGTTGGAGAATTGCGGGTCGGACAAGCAGAGATGCCCCCATGAGTGAGCGATGGAGCTTGCAACATGCCCTCTATATATAAGAGGGACGAATCTCTGAGATCTCAGGCGGGTGGCCGTAGCTGAGACACCTGCACGAAGCGCGCCTCTAGCAACGCTGCCAGAGGTCTCGTTCCCAGACCCAAAGATTGCCCCGCGCACCCTATATAGGGCACCCCTGCACCACTTTCCGACCCCTCTCGCACCCCAATTTTTGGGTTTTTCGCCCCTTTCTAAAAAATT
>CALIZH010000150.1 GCA_938028585.1 uncultured Actinomyces sp.
CGGCGAATCGTTGCGACGCCTGCGGCGCTCGCGCCTGGGTTCGTGCGACGATGCCGTCGGGTGGCCAGCTTTACTTCTGCGGCCACCACGCGAACGAGCACCTGCCCTCGCTGGTGGGCGCCGGCGCACAGATCCTGGACGAGCGTCATTTCATGAACGACTGATAGCGAGCTTCCCGCAGCGGCGGGACGCACGGCTTGCAGGCGCGGGCGGGGACCAACGGGGTCCCCGCCCGCGTTATGTCATCAACATCGGACGCACCTAAACCTATCTCCTGGACCGAAGTACGAAACGCCCCACCTATGACGAGAAGAGTACAGAGGAAAAAGTCCGTTGAGCTCACTGTAAGAGCACCAGGTCCAACCTCTAGCCTCCTCAAAAAGACTGTCAACACTCAGCGGTTAAACATAGTAGCCCCACTAACTCCAGCGGCGACTCGTACACGCCGAGACGCCGACATAGCATGCTCCGATCACCCCGAATGAAGAAGAACCTACACAAAGCTTCTCACGATCAAGCCGATTTGCGCTAGCTCCGGCGAGAATCAATGCGAGCCTTCCACAGTTCAGCTTGTAATCACTTGAATGGCACGAGGGTTTGACAGTTACAGCACACTATTAACACTAACAGTGATACGATCCAAGAAAGTTCACTGAAGAACGGAGCACCAATGTCAAGATCAGAAACCGGTAGCGGAGCTCGCTGGGTACGAGCCGCCCTGCAAGTGAACCCGTATTACTACCACGGAAAACTAAGTCCAGAAATGTGCTTTGAGACAGAAGCTCAGTACAATAAAGCACTGATAGACGAATGCAAAAAACTACAAATAGAAATTATTGCAATCACCGACCATTGGTGTGTCAGTAGCGCCGCCACTCTAATCGAAGAAGCAAGAAACTCTGGCATCACGGCACTACCCGGATTCGAAGCAAATTCGAGCGACGGGGTGCACATTCTAGTGATTTTCCCAGAGGACACACCTTTCGACAACATAAACGCAGCAATTGCTTTAGCCGGAGGCGACCCCGGGCAAGAATCAGGACCCGGACTAAAGACAACAAACGCAATTATCGATGCGATGACAGCAAGAGGAGCACTGGCGATTCCCGCACATGCCAACATGGAAAATACAGGCCTCTTCAAACTGAAAGGAAAAACTCTACAGAATGTGATCCACAACAGAAACTTGACAGGAATAGGAGTTTCAGTTCTAACCGAAAACAAATTTGAAGAACTAGAAAAGAAGATTTTTACACAAGAGAGCCCCTTCAACAGAACACACAAGCTCGCGAAAGTCTATGCAGACGACATTTCATCTCCGCACCAATTGAGTAAGGCGAGCGGAACAACCTGGCTAAAAATCACAGAACCCTCACTGGAAGCCATCAAAACCGCACTCAAGAGCCCCGACACACGAATCCGCCTTAAACAACCACAAAGCCTACAAATTAAGTCAATTGATTCTATAAGTTGGGACAAGGGCTTCTTTGAAGATATCACAGTACCATTCAATCAGGAACTGACGACAATCATCGGCGGACGTGGGACCGGAAAATCAACGATCATCGAAAGTATTCGTTACGCACTCAATTTAAGTCCACTTACATCGCAAATTCGCGACGAACACAATTCCCTAATTGATGCCGTAATCAAACCCGGCACAACAATAACACTGAAAGTTACAGGCGGACTAGCATCAAGCAAAGAGTACGAAGTTCGAAGAACTGTAGGAGAACCTTCATCGAAGGTATATGACACAGATGGACACGCCACCACATTCGAACCAAATGAGATTATTAGTGGCATCAGCATCTTTAGCCAGCACGAGCTATCTGAACTCGCTCGGCATGGTGATAAACTAGCCGAAATGGTTCTACAACTCCGAGGCGAAGACACATCGCATTTCGATATCAGGCCAACGATATCAGAACTGGAAACTAACTTAAGCCACCTCGAGTCAACCGAGCATGAACTTGATGAAATCGAGGATAGATTATCAGCGCGCGATAGACTCACTGAAATTATCACAGAGTACGAAACATCAAATCATGCTAAATCGATTCAAGAGCAAAACGAACTAAAAGCGCACAAAGAACGGATTCAGACTACACGCAAAGGCCTTCAAGAAATAATAACAAGTCATTCAACACATATCAACAATACAATCACTACTATCAACAATAGATTCCTCACAGAGATCACCAGCGACCAAAACGATGATACTGACCTAAACACACTAATTGACACTCAAATCAAATGCATCAATGATTACGCCTCACAGGTTGCAACTTCGTTATGCGGGCAACTCTCAGAGTTCAAGGAACAAGCGGATGAATTTTTGACCAAACTTGACGAATTAGAAATGCAATGGGACAGCTCTTCCCAAGAAAAACGTAGTGAACTTGAAGCATCTATCGCATTGCTTCAATCAAAAGGGATTGACATTCAACGATACAACGAGGCTAAGAGAGAGCTATCGGCACTAGAAAGGCTTGGAAGCGATAAAGAGCAAACCTGTCAAACTCTTGATGCTATTAACAGCGAAAGGCGCTCACTTCTGGAAAGCTTGGCCAAGTTGTCAGATCAGAAAGTTCAGACACTGACACAGTGCGCGACAGTAATCAATAAGAAGCTAAAAAAGCTTGTCGTAATCAAAGTAGACGAACATGAAGATATTGATTTAGCGTTAGAATTGATCAACAGTACGATTTCTGGTCGCAAAGATAAGATACGCAGAGCATTTGAATCAGACGGTTTCACCCTCCCTGCTTTCATCGACGATCTTCGCAAAGCATATTTGGAGAATGACGATACTGGACTGGTGCAGCGCGGCATCACAGATGCACAACGTTCAAGTTTGATCACCGAAGGAAAATATCTAGTTCGACGACTTGAGCATATTACACCGCGGATCTCACTCAGCATTTTGCTTAATACCGCTGAGGCCGGAAGCAGTGGCAACTTCAAGAAGTTATCTCAACTTTCAAAAGGCCAGCGTGCGACTGCACTCCTACTAATTCTGCTCGCCGACTCGGATAAACCACTCATTATTGACCAACCCGAAGACGACTTGGACAATCGTTTTGTTTATGACGGAGTAGTTAAACAACTTCGAAAACTCAAAGGCAAACGTCAGATCATTGCATCAACCCACAACGCGAACATTCCAGTTCTCGGAGATGCTGAGCTCGTCTTAACTCTTCAGGCTAGTAGCGACCACGCTGAGTTGGACTTAGACACTGTGGGATCGCTCGATATCGTCTCTGTACGTAAAAACATTGAAAATATCCTAGAGGGAGGAGCTGAGGCATTCAGTTCACGTCGTCGGATTTATGGGTTTTAGATTGTCTCGCATTTTTGTTAACTAACTTAGATGCGCCTCTATATCCAAGCTTGCTAAGTATGGTAGCAACTATTTTCTATGTTGACGGTTCATTTTGCTCTTCCGACTTGAGTGTGGGTGAGTGGGTGTTGGTCGGGCGTAGAGGTCGAGGTCCTTGATGATGAGCTGACTTTCACCCCGCTGTCGTAAAGGACCTCGCGCGATGTCTCACCCTACCTACTGCTCTGTGTCGCTTGATCGTTGTGATCGGTGTGCTCTGCTCGTCGACTGGGAGGGCTTCCATCTGATGGGCATGGCTCGCACCCCAGATGCTCTGGTGCTCGATGTTTTGTCGTGCAACCGGCTGGTTGGCTGCCCGGGTTGTGGGGTGACTTGCTCACGGTCACGGGCGCGTGGTAGTGGAGGCGATCGACGCGCCTTGGGCCGAGGTTCCGGTGCGGATCCGGTGGCACAATACGGCGCTGGATATGCCGCGAACGCACCTGCCAGACGGTGACGTTCCTGGGCCGCAGCGAGAAGGTGTGCGCACCCCGGGCGCCTCTGGTGACGCGGGCAATCCACTGGGCGATCCGACAGTTGCGCGTCGAGGGAGCCACCAATTGCAGTATTCGCTCGACACCGGGCAACTAGGTGGAACGCCGTGTGGTCCCTATCAAGCCGTGCCTGCACGGCCGCATCTGAACCCCGCCCGCTTCGCAGGAGTTCGGGCACCCAGAGTCGATGAGAGGCGTGTGGTACCACCACAACCGACGCCAACAGGGCCCGCGAGCTCACCGGCATCATGGACCTGCCTCGCGGGAAGGAACATCCCGCGGCCCGCTTGAGTGGACCTGGTCCCGGGAAGGTCTGGCACCGTGTACAAGAACTGGCTTGCCGAGCGCGGAACAGGCTTGTGCGCGGGAGTACGAATCGCGACGCTAGATCCCATTCCAGGGACAGCAAGAACGCCATCGCTTGGCCTGCTCCAAGGACGCAACCAGCGTGCGAGGCGCCTTTCACATCGTCACACTCGCCGGTGATACCCCAGGTGAGGTACGCCGTCGCGTCCAGCAAGACACGACCGGTCACCGCGGGCGCAAGGGTGATCCCCTCTACCAAATCCGGCTTCTCCTGCGCGCCTCACGCCACAAGCTCCCCCGCGTCAACAAGAACGACTCCGTGAAGCCTTCACGGCAGATGAAGCACACAACTAGTGTCGAAGTCGCAGACCACTGCGCCCAGCAAATGCGAGACGTCTTCCACCAAGCCACACCCGCCCACGGCCGATGCCTGGCCACACACCTCATGAAGCGCCTACCAACGTGTTCCATCCCCGAAATTGCTCGCCTGGGCCGGACCCTATGGACGTGGAAGGACACACTCGACGCCTACTTCGACACAACCGGAGCCGACGACGCACCCCACCGAAGCCATCAACGGACATTATCGAACGAGGCAAACGCACCGCCAGAGGCTACCGCAACCCCACCAACCACGAAGCACGAATGCTCCTCATCGCAGGAGGCCTAGAAGCCTCCACCCACACCCAACTCTGAAGAGCCCATAGACCAACCAAAGAACGCCGGCTATGCACTCGCAATATTCGTTATAACGACCCTAATACACCTGTCCAGTCACTTACAGGAAACTACAATCAAAGCACCATGTTTTCTCTTGTATTTACAAACATGCCCAAAAGTGACAACACTTGACAGCTCAATATGAAACACTTTCAATACACGGCTAGTAGCATTGACACCGCGAAAAGTACACACTTCGACTGAAGGGTCAGCAATGAAGCCTCTCACCTCACGACTGTCAAATGAGCGAATTAAAGAGCTCCGCGGATTCGTAGGAAGCGGAAGTCTCGAACTTGAGAAGATCCAATCTTATGTGAACGACCAAACACGTCTGGCGATCATCGGCCACATCTCAAAGACTGAGTGGACTCGAATCGCCGCAGCGTATTTCGGTTATCGCTTTAGCCAAGACGGTATCTTCGCCCCGAACAGTGGGCCCGACAAGGCGACCTACCCATGGGTTCCTGTGGCAGAGGGGTTTGAAGACCTGGCCGAAGCTTTCGATGATTTCGGTATTTTCATCTACGAAGACTCCGATCCAGAGTTGATCAAAGGATACAGGAAGAATGATCCGTTGAGCTCGACAAACAGCTAGTCAAATAGAAAGCACTCGCCAACTTCCTTTGGTGGTACGACGTTTCTGACATTCACCAAAAGAAGGCACATAGCGGTCGAGGCCCAACGCGGTTCAGTTTTCCCGACCAACCTTGGGCCTCGACCCAGCTTTTCGCTGATATGCGTTCAATCTACATAGTTTTACGAATGCTGAGAGCGCCAAGTATGTACACCGCTTAATCACCCAGGTATTTCTCTCAAGTTAAAGTGCATCCAATGATTCATACGAACCCTAAGCACATATAGCATCGCCTGAACGTTGCGGGTGTCTCCCCTAGTCCACCAAGCGCTGGGAGACCACCGTCGTGATGCCATCGCGCATCGTGACGCCGTAGAGGGCGTCCGCGATCTCCATCGTGCGCTTCTGATGCGTGATCACGATCAGCTGCGAGGTCTCCTGCAGCTCCTTGAAAATCGCCAGCAGGCGCGTCAGGTTCATGTCGTCCAGGGCGGCCTCGACCTCGTCCATCACGTAGAACGGGGACGGGCGCGCCTTGAAGATCGCGACCAGGAACGCGATCGCGGCCAGGGAACGCTCGCCGCCCGACAGCAGCGACAGGCGCTTCACCTTCTTGCCCGCGGGCCGAGCCTCGATCTCGATGCCGGTCGTCAGCATGTCGTCCGGATCGGTAAGCACCAGGTCGCCCACCCCGCCCGGGAACAGCACGCCGAACACGTGCTCGAACTGCTCGCGCGTCTCGGCGAACGCCGACGCGAAGGCCTCCTGAACCAGGCGATCCACGTCCTGCACGATGCGCAGCAGGTCCGCCTTCGAAGCTTTGAGGTCCTGCACCTGATCCACCAGGAACTTGTGCCGCGAAGCCAGCGCCTCGTGCTCCTCGAGCGCCAGCGGATTCACGCGTCCCAGCTTCTCAAGGTCCTTCTGTGCCTTGGCGAGCGCCCGCTCCTGCTCGGCGCGCACGTACGCGCTCGGCTCGGCGGCCGCAGCCTTCTCGACCTGATCGGGGTTGAGCGGCAGCATCGGCACCAGCGTCTCCGGGCCAAACTCGGCGAGCAGCTGCTCGGGTTCGAGGGACAGCTCCTCAAGGGCTCGCCTCTGCAGGTCCTCGACGCGCAGACGGGTCTGCTCCGCCGCGATCTGCCCCTGGTGGGCCGAGGCCGTGGCCTCCGACAGCTCGGCGCTCAGTCGGTCCAGGGCGCGGCGTGCATCCGAGACCTCCTGGGAGACCTGGGAGCGCCGCTCGCTCAGGCGGTCGCGTTCGGCTGCGGCCCGGGACAGGGCACGCTCGGCTGCCTCGAGGGCCACGCGGG
>CALIZH010000151.1 GCA_938028585.1 uncultured Actinomyces sp.
CCATCATGATGAAGTTGATGAAGTGGGTGATCCGTAGCCAAGCAGGGAAGGTATCTAGATCAACACCGTTCACGATATTCGCGACTGCAATAAATGAGTGCGACATGGTGATTCCTTAGTTGATTCTGACACTGTGACATTTTTAGTTTAGGACGCCTTCGTCATAAAAAAGGAAAAAACTGAATTTATTTACGAATCCAGCTCAATTTGTCACAATCGCATGCTTATGCAAGAAAATAACGATTTTAGGAAGAATGAAAACGATAGTTTTTAAGCTGCGGAAAAGTGTGTTTATTGGTTGAAATTGTTGACAAGGGTGCCGAAAGCGTTTTAGGACCTTTGTCCTAATCAACGAAGCCGCAGCAGGGGTGTGCAAAGAAGTGCACAGTACCCGGCCACGGCCTCGTCAAGGAGAGGAAGCGCTATGAGGAAACGAAGAAAGCGCTCCCTCAGACTTACAGGCGCGGAATGTTACGCATATTGGAAGTCGCCATTGCGACAGCTTCGCCCGCACCGCGGTTGAGGACAATCTTGCTCATCGCGGTCGCGAAACCAATGACCTGTCCCGAACGGATCTCAGGCGGAAGTGAGAGCGCATTCGGATCGGTCATAACCTCGATCAAAGCGGGGCCGTTGTAAGCGAAGGCCTCTTGGAGCGCTCCGCGCAGGCGACTGGGCTCGGTGACGCGCTCGCCGTGGAAACCAATTGCGCTTGCGACTTCCGCGTAGTTCACGTCGTGGACATCGGTGCCGTAATCGGGCAGACCGTTTACCAGCATCTCGAGCTTCACCATACCCAGAGTCGAGTTGTTGAAGACAACAACCTTGATGGGCAGGTCGTACATGCGTGCGGTTACCAGCTCGCCAAGGAGCATCGAAAGGCCGCCATCGCCGGAAACGGAGATAACCTGACGGTTCGGGAAGGCAACTTGCGCACCGATTGCGTGAGGAAGCGCATTGGCCATCGAACCGTGTAAGAAAGAGCCGATCAGACGGCGGGTGCCAAGTGGATCGATGTAGCGTGCGGTCCACACATTGCACATCCCCGTGTCAGCCGTAAAGATCGCATCCTTTGATGCAACCTCATTGAGGATGTGAGCAGCGTACTCGGGGTGAATCGGTTTCATGTGCTCCGCATTGCGCGTGTAAGCGCCAACGGGGGAGTGCATGATCTTCGAGTGCTTCTTCACCTTGGCCTTAAGGAAAGCATCTGAACGATCGCGATCAAGCAGCGGCAAGAGCGCCGTAATCAAAGGCTTGACGTCACTGTGGATCGGAAGCGAAACGCTGGTGCGACGTCCTAGCTTTTCCGGATGGTTTTCGACCTGGACGGTAAATGTGTCAGGCAGGAATTGATCGTAGGGGAAGTCGGTGCCGAGCATGATGAGGACATCTGCATCATTCATGCCCTCAGCTGCTGCACCGTAACCCAGCAAGCCAGTCATGCCCACATCGAAGGGGTTGTCGTACTGGATGAAGTCCTTGCCACGCAGGGTGTGGCCGATGGGGGCCTTCAAAGCGTCGGCAAGCTCGATGACCTCGTCATGAGCGCCTTCCACACCAGCGCCAGCAAAGATTGCAACCTTCTTCGCCCGATTGAGAACATCTGCAAGCTGGCGGACATCTTCCTCATTCGGGCTCAGCACGGGGCGTCGGGAAGGTACGTACTTCGGTGAAGGTGAAGTTGCCTTTAGGTCGGAGACATCGCCGGGAAGGCTGATAACCGAGACTCCAGAAAGTTCAACAGCGTGACGGATTGCAGCGTTAACGACGCGCGGGGCCTGCTCGGCGCTGGAAATCATCTCGTTGTAAACCGAGCACTCATTAAACAAGCGATCGGGGTGCGTCTCTTGGAAGTACATCTGACCGATCTGGACGCTGGGGATGTGCGAGGCGATTGCCAGAACGGGGGCAGCGGAGCGCTGTGCATCGTACAGCCCGTTGATTAAGTGAAGGTTGCCCGGTCCGCACGAGCCTGCGCATACTGCCAGCTTTCCAGTCAGTTGTGCTTCAGCGGCTGCAGCGAAAGCAGCGGCCTCTTCGTGGCGGACATGAACCCAATCGATACCGCCTTTCTTGCTGCCGCCAGACTTGCGGATTGCATCGACAACGGGGTTGAGCGAGTCTCCAACAATGCCGTAGACGCGGTGGACACCAGCGTCGATCAGTTGGGAGACAAGCTGCTCTGCAACGTTCATAGTCGCTCCTTGGTCTTTGAGTGAGCATTCCGTGAAATGCGGGCGTTCAGCCCAAATAAACACGATCTGCTCCGAACAAAACTAGCCTACAACGACTAAAGTCCTAGTACTTAGCGAGAGTGAGGCAAAGAACGAAGCTGCGAGTTGTCAGCGTTTCCTGTTCGTAAAGTCTTCTCCTTATGCCTCACCCTCGCCGCTGAGTTCCTTCTCGATCTCGCGGGCAAGAGTACGGAGCTTTCCAGAGTGAAGGGAGGTGGTCTTAATAGTTTCCTTCACTTCGATCAGCAGATTGTGAAGCGCATCAGTATCTCCAAGCTCGGAATAGCACTGAGAAAGGGCAGCCAGTGGGAAGACATAGTTTTCGGCGTCCTTGATCTCTTTTTGGAGAGTGAAAGCTTCTTGGAGAAGTGGAATTGCCGGATAGTGATCGTGGGATGTCATGTACACCCATCCCTTAATGTAGGTAATTCCGGCACGGAGGAAAGCCATCTCCTGCGGATCTAGTTCTTCTGGGAAGGAATCAAGCCAGGCAGATCCGGCATCTACAGCTTGAAGGGCACGTTCTTTATCGGCTTCCGACACCTTTCCCGTTGGGGTCTCGACGTAAGTCTTTGCGGCCATTCGAGTCAGAGCGATGACATCGTGGGGAGCCTTGAATGCTTTCGCGATCTCAAGAGCTCGCTCGATCGCTGCTAGCCGCTTGGGACGATCGTGCAGTCGCTTTGCGGCATCGTTGGCCAGCGATCCCGCGCGCGAGGCAGCGCGCAGGTTACCGCTTGCGACGAGTGGGTCAATGGCCGCCATTGCGGTTTCGTAGGCTTCTTCGTCTTGGTCGATGGACAGGTAGTAGCTTGCCAGGGTGAGGCGAATAAGCGCTGTCAGAAGCCGTGCGAAGGAGGAGTCGCCTGCCCGCGAAATGGTTTGCTCAAGGAGCTCAATTGCTTCTTCGATGCGGTGTACACCTTCGAATGCATCCGAGATGATTGTCGCGGCAGACAATCCCAAGGAGCGCAGCGGGGTGCGCGTGATGATTTCACTCAGGCGCAGGGCTTGGGAAACAGCCTCGGCTGATTCGTAGGCTTTGATGCTGGCAGTACAGATGATCAGTCGGGCAAAGAAAGCCGTGTAGGGGTCGCAGTGCGTCTCTAAACGTAGAACGTGGTCAGCCAGCTGAGCAGCTCGGCGGTAGTCGCTGATTTCAAGGTAAAGCTGTGCGCCTTCAAGGCTAAGAGTGCGCATGAATGCTGCCTCGCTGGTACCAGTGTGCAGGCAAGCGGGTTTGAGGGATTCGATCGTGTCAAGGGCTTTGAGTGCTTGCTTTGATTTCTCTGCATCAAGGAAGATTTCGCCGCAGGTACACAGACAATCAATGATTGCTGCAATGTCGTCGGCCTTTGCTGCTCCTCGGTTCAGTGTTGATGCCATGGAAGCAATCTGAGAAACGAAAGTATCACAGAGCGCCACTGCGTCCTTTTGAAGGTCGCTTGGCGCATCCGTGCCGAGCCATGAGTAGCGATCGAGCTCGCAGGAGTACCGCAGTAATTCCAGCTGCGTGATACTCAGATCCTTGCGACTGAAAGATGCTTGGGAGCGCCCGAAAATCCTCGCGAAGAAACCGGGCGTGACTAGGGGAGCGTCTTCAACCATTGAATGAATAAGCGGCGCTACTCGCTTATAGACGGACTGAAACTTCTCGTGCTCTTTGCGCAATGACAGAAGAGTTTTTGAAAAACTCGCAAAGGAAAGAGCCGCTTGAGGATCGCTTTCGTCAAAGTGCAGTTCATCGACATTTAAGGTGTTAACAAGACACCAATCCGTCAAAAGATTGGTCTCCACGTTGTAGCCGATGACATCCGTCTGTGCAGCGTAGCGATCAAAAGCCTCTTGCATCGAGGCCGGCAAGGCAGGCAGTGAATAGTCAATGGGTGGATAGGGGTTTGATTGGTCAATGGTCTCGGCTTGCGTGCGAGCAGTGCGGGCTGATACCTGCTGCGCGGGGAGGTCTTCTCCCTCAATAGTTGACAGAGGATCGGGCATTGTCTCGCGCTCACCAACCAGCTCCAACTGCCATTCGCC
The DNA here is from genome assembly GCA_938028585.1 of uncultured Actinomyces sp. Taxonomy (GTDB): domain Bacteria; phylum Actinomycetota; class Actinomycetes; order Actinomycetales; family Actinomycetaceae; genus Pauljensenia. The sequence continues at coordinate 4,275 of CALIZH010000151.1, forward strand.
CTGCGCGCGTGTTTCTGCCTGTTCATCGACTGGTCCAGCCTCAAGAATCTCACGCACTAAACGGGTGTAGTAGTCATTCCCGTTACGCTGATCAAAGAGGGAAGCAACATCCAATGCCCACTGCGAGAGCTTTTCGGCGGCCTCGGAAAGCGGAGTATTGACATCGAGCTGTGGTCCCTGGCACCACTGCGACTGACCGGTGCACAAAGCCCCAAAAGCTTCATTGCCGTGGCCGCGTCGTGTGGCCTCGATAGCCGTCAGCGCAGCTGCCGGAAGATAATCGGCAAGAAGCGACGCACTTTCAAGGGAAGAGGTCATGCCGATACTGTCTCGCAGGATCTCCAAGGCGCGTTGCCAGCGTCCTGAACGCACGAGGTATTCGAGATGCAACCCGATGTAATCGATGCTGTTGGCAACGCCGCGGTGGTGCCGGTAGGAGCGAATATGCGCCTCCCAAGCCGCATCGGGGCGCCCCGACATCAACAGCGGGATCATTGCTTTGGCTCGGATTCCGTGGGGCTGAGCTCCGCAGGCGCCCTCCTCGTCGAAAAGCGGCATCGCGGTGGCAACTGCACGTTCCCAATCCTTGTGAGCGACGGCCTCGTTAATCTGCTTCATGGGGTCGCAGCCTTCGCAATCGCTAATCTGATCGCTCGGCGTAGAGCGCCACAAGGTCAGTGCTTCGCGGGCGTCATCCAGACGCCCCGTTCGCAAGCCAACCATTGCGCGTACTCCGTGAACCGCGTGCATCGAAAACCCCTGGCCCGATATGAAGGTCGCAAGCGAGGTAATCAGTTCATCAATTTGGTCAATCGAGACCGCAGGGTTTCGACCTGCAGCGGCCACCGTGCTCTTGAAAAGCCATGCGAGTTCTTCGGTCTGTTCGGGAGTAAAGTCTGCTGAGTTCTTTTCAAAGCGGCTCAGAAGGAGTGAGACCGGAGCCAGAGCCTTCCATTCTTCGTTGCCCTGCTGATAGGACAGGGTCAGAGCGAGGTAGGCATCGATCTGTAATTCAGTCTCGCCCTCCAGTGCATCTGCCCAGACAACCGCCTGTGCGACTTGGCTACTACGCGCCGGTCCCCATGGAAGCTGGGAGGTGAAGTCCAGGAGTTCGCGTACGTCTTCAGCGTTTGGCATGGGAGATCCTTCCGAGCGGTGGAGGGTTAGTTGTCGGTTGTGCCGAGTGCCGAATCGAGCAGCGAGCCGAGGAGCTGTGCCGCCCAAGCCCTTTCTTTGGGCCCCAAAGTTTGGCGTCCCGCCAAGAGGCTTTGGACGTAGAGTCCGCGCAGGACACTGACGGCGGTTTGCGGGGAACGGCTTGCCACGATCAATCGTGTAATCAGTGAATTCGAACGATTCAGTACCAGCCTGGGCGGCTTGGAATTTGCGAAGGGATCGGTAACCCCCATGATTCCCGCCCACAGTTTCGAGGCCTGTGCCTGAGAATTGCGCTGAACATGGCGTTCCGCGAAGTCCGGGTCAGGCAGGTAGAGTGCTGGCAGAGTAATTGGTGTGAAGCGGCGCAGTACTACTTCACAATCAGAGGGATCGATCGCCTCGGCCGCGAGCAGCATGAGGTCCATCGCCTCAGCTTGCTCCGACAAACTGCATTCTTCGAAGGCGTCGAGGAGCTCTGAGGGGTCGACCAGTTGAAGCTTCTGCGCCAAGGTCGAGTAACGGGGATCCGTCATCAGCGCATTGATGAGCTCTTCGTCGTAGGCATAGCCCGCATTCACCAGGACTATGGACTGTGAGGCTGCGACATCGGCTAAGGCTCGGTACTGATCGACAGTACGCGTGTAGCGGATCGTCTCCTCAGAGGAGAGGAGCGTCAGTATGGGAGCGGCTCCGACCGTGCTTTCCATGGGAACATAGCGAGCGGTGAGGTCAAGCATATAAGGGTCGCGCATGGCTACAGCACGCAGCCCCATCGCATGGGTGGAAATGAACTCGTTAAAACGCGAAGGTGAGTGTTCGGCCATCTCCTCGAGCCAGGCGCGAATCTCACTTCCAATAGCCTCGCGAGTATTTTCCAAGAGCTCATCGTCGCTGAGTTGCTCGCGGGAGGCGGTCAAGCGCAAGTAATTTGCATTCCCAATGAAACGAACAAAATACGCCCACTGCGGAACGATTCCTTCGCAGGTCCGCGACACCAGCATCTTCTTTGCATATACCGTGTGGTTGGAGCTGGAGAGCGTATTCGGGCGCTGCGACACAACCGCGATACCTTTGACTCCAGCGGCGGGAACATCGATGGGGATGATATCCATCCCTGAGGAGGCAAGATGCTCGTCGCACCACTGCTGTTGTTGCGAAGGCTCCAGTTCCCATACCGGCGTCTCATTCCCGTGGAAAGTTGAAGCGGAGTCGGAACGTACTTCAATCGATATCGGAAGCAGCGAAGCAAATTCATCGACCAAAGCGCGAACGGTATCAGGATCGATCCAGGGCTCGCCGGGGTGGGCCTCGAGAACCACTTCGGTACCGGCTTCACCCAGGTTGTGGGGGTCCGAGGCCGAGAGGGGCTGAGTGGTGTAGGTGCCTTCCGTCTTTCCTTCCCAGATCACGGTGGGGGAGTCGGGAGACTTAGCCGAACGAGAGTAAACGGTGATTGAGTCGGAAATCATGAAGCATGAGAGCATGCCGATACCGAACTGGCCCAGGAAATCACTGCGAGCCATTCCCAATTCATCACGTTTTGATGAGGCGCCAATAGTTGAGAGCAGTCCCGCAGCTTCCTCTTCTGTGAGGCCGATTCCGCTATCGCGGCACTTCAGGGTGCGTCCCTCAATTGTGATGGTGACGCGGCGCGGGCAGTCGGGGTCTAGCGCGCTACGGGCCTCAATAGCGTCGAGGCCATTTTGGAGGAGTTCGCGAATGTATACGCGCGGACCGGAATACAAATTTCGGGAGAGAAGGTCAACCATCCCCCTGAGGTCCACTTGGAATGTCGACATTCACTTCCCCTCTGATGTGGCCTTTTCGTCGCTCGTTCCGGTAGAAGAACGACGATCCAGTCGTTTTGCGGAAATAAGATCCTTGAGACTGACAATAATAACGCCTGCCAGAATTAAAGCCATACCCGCGATATCGACAAGCGTGAAATGGGTTCCAACAAGAAGGAACGAAAAGAAAGTCGCAGAAATTGGCTGAAGGCAGGAAATGAGGCTTGCCCGTACCGGGCCGATATCGCCGACTCCCTGCAGGAATAGCGTGAATGCGAAGGTCGTGCCGACTAAGACCAGTCCGGCCATGGCCATCACCGACATGAAATCCCACTTGATGGAGTAGGACCAGACGCGAACACCGAGGCCTAAGATGATTCCGCCGATGATAAAGCCATACGCAACGACCAGTTCGCTGCCGTAGTGGCGGATGAGTTTGACGGGGATCAACGTGTAGAGAGCGAAACCGATCGCGCTGGCAAGACCCCAGTACAAGGCATCGGTAGAGATCGCCAGAGAGTCAATTTTCCCGTGGGTTGCCAGAATAAAGGTCCCTAGTAAGGCAAAAGTAATGGCAAAGAGCTCGGTGTATTTCGGAAGACGGCGTGCGGTGATACAGACGAAAACGACAATCAGGATGGGACCGAGGAATTCAATGACCGTTGCCGTTCCCGCATTGGAATAGCCGATCGCGACCACGTAGGTCAATTGACTGCCTGCAAGTCCGAGAACCGAATAAATGACCATCGGCAGGTAGGAACGACGGTTTCGCAGGAGGCTTCTGTGCAAGGCAGAAAAACCTCGGTCTTTAAAGAGAAGGAAGCCCATCGTAGTCGGTGCGGCAAGAAGCATTCGCATCGCGGTGAGCCAATAGGGGTTCGCGCCATAATCCTTCATCAGGAATTCACTACAGACTCCCGAGAAGCCCCAGGCAATTGAGGCGAGGATCGTGATGAGATATCCACGAGTGCGCGTATTCATGGTCTTCCTTGGCGGTAATACTCGATGCACTCCACTCTATTCTTTTTCCTCCTAGGGCTTAAATATAGTGCGCTATTCGGACAAAAACGACACAATGACGTCATGAGCAATACACCATCGAAAATTGTGTACACCGCCCGCGCTGAGGTGACGGGTGGCCGTTCTGGACAGGCCCACTCTTTTGAGCCTGATCTCACCCTAGATATGCGTATGCCACCGGCTCTTGGCGGACCCGGTGGCGGTGCAAATCCTGAAGCTCTCTTTGCTATGGGATATGGTGCCTGCTTCCAGGGAGCTCTTGGTTTGGCCGCAAAGGAAGCTGGGGTTGATGTTTCCGATTCGAAGGTCGCTGTGAGCGTCGGAATCGGTCCCGAGGGCGAATCCTTCGGTATCACTGTTGACATCCGTGTTCTGATTCCCGGTCTTGAGCTTTCGCAGGCGCAGGCATTGGCTGAGCGTACTCACCAGCTTTGCCCCTATTCGAAGGCGGTTGCTGGGAACGTTCCCGTTTCGGTTTCGGCAGTAACGGATCTGTCCTAAAACTATTTGTGTTTGTGGGGGTAAGGGCACATGATCCTTGCCCCCACAAACACGCGGGTCTAAGACTGATCTTGAGCCCCGGGGTCTTCCTCGTCGATGAGTTCTTGGATCGCGCGAATGAGCGACCTCAACCTAGTGGGTTTCATCGAGGGTAGTTTTGTCATCTCAGTGAGTTCGTCGACGCACTCGCGCAGGCCATCGAAATTCCCCGTGACGTAATAGCAGCGTGCAAGAACTTCCATCGGGTAACCGGCCTCGTCATATTCTTCGTATGCACGGAAGCATGCGATTGATTCGCGAAGAGCATCCATAGCCTCAACCGGTTTGCCTGCCTTCAGCATTACCCACCCCAAGGTGTAGTTGTTTTCGGCATGCGATATGGCTACTTGTTTCTCGGTTAACTCTGTCTTGATTGAGGCGATGAGCTGGCGGTCTCGTTCCAATACAGATAGGGCGCGCTCAAGATCGTCCTCTCCCACGTTTGGTCCCTTGACCATTGCCGCAGCCTCGCGGCGAAGGTACTGATGCTCCCTGAAATACTCTTTCCATTCGTGGCTCAATTCTGCGGCAAGATCCGCAGCGTCGGCCTCGGCAATGTAATTCCCCAACTCCTTCGCCGCATTGCTAGCGGTGTCGGCAAGGCTCAGAGCCAGTCGATACATTTCATTTTCACGCAGCACGGCGGAATACTTCATCGCAAGGTCGTAGGCATCTTGGTATTCCTCGATGCAGAGGTAGAAGTGTGCCAAAGTTGGGGCAGCTTCGGCCAAGCGCATTCTGATATACGGGGAATCATTGAGAGTGCTGAAGGCCTCTTCAAGGATTTCAGTTGCTTCGATAAAACGATCTTTTTCAGCAAGAGCTTGCGAAAAAAGACGCGCGACACTGACATTCCACACCGCGGTTGGGAAAGCGTGAATGACGTCATTGAGGTGCTTGGCTTGGGCAAGAGCCTCGTCAGGTTGGTGTGCCTGAAGTGAAGCCGAGCAAATCGTCCCGCGCGAGATGAGGGCGGTATAGGGATCGCACAAATCGTTCAGACGCAGAGCTTGGTCGGCGTATTGGCAAGCTGCCATGTATTTTTCGCGTCCAAGCTCTAATTCCTGATATTCCAAAAGAAGGTCAAGCGCAACATGCTTCTTTGAAGGTGCAAAACGGGTAAAAGCCCTCTCGAGGTTTTCCCAAAGCGCGTAGCTTGCCTCAGTGTCATCGAAGTTTTTGCACATTGTCGCAATGGACGCACATTGGCTGAGAATGAGGCCAACGAGCTGAATATCTTTCCCCGTTCCCTGATTGCGATTCAGCTCGGGGGCCACTTCTTCAATTAATGCGCGAGCGTTCTTGATACGGGCCATCGCATGAGTCATTACTTCTTCGGGGATTTCCTCATCGCGAATGGAAAAATACATGACATCACAGGAAGAACGTTGGAGGTTGATCCATGCAAGGTTGAGCTGCTGGCGAGTGAGGTGAGCGCGGCGTCCTCTGAGCTTTGAGAAAAAGCCGGGAGAAACAATAGCCGTGTCATCTTCCAGTGCAATAACCGCCTGTTCTGCCTGGTCGAGAAGCCTGCGAGCAGCATCAAAATTTTGGTGCAATTTGAGGATGACGCAAGCGAAAATGTAGTAGTCCATGACGTCTGCGTGACTGAAATCGATATCCAGAACTGACTCGTTCATGACAGTTGCGTGGTCGACGATGAACTGGCGTTCCGGATCGAAACCGGTTGTGTCCGAGAGTGCTGAGAAACGATTGAAGGCTTCTTGCATCGAGGCCGGGGGAGTGAGTGGACTTAGATCGACACGTGGGTAGGGATTCGTGTCATCGGTGGTCTTCACTTTCTCCTGCTTGATGCGACGCGTGGAGTATTTCGGTGTTTCATCGACGTCACTACTTGAAATCGCTTCGGGAAGAACTTCGCGCTCGCCCACAACCTCAAAAGACCAGGTTTTTTGTGCGCGTTCTTCTGCTTCACTGTTAACGGGGCCTTCATCAAGAACCTCGCCAGCAGAGGCCGTGTAAAAATCATTGCCATTTCGCGCATCGAAGAGCGCGGCAACAGAGAACAACCATTCTTTGAGTCCTGAGGCAACATCTTCCAAGGGAGTATTGACATCCAAACGAGGCCCCTGGCACCACTGAGATTGCCCGGTGCAAAGCGCGCGGAAAGCATGTTTTCCTAAACCTCGGTCGACGGCCTCGCGCGCTGCCAATGCAGCACCCTTGAGGTAATCAAAAAGAAGGGCTGCGCTTTCTGCGCGGGAGGTCACTGCAATGGAGTCGCGCAGGATATCGAGCGCACGCTGCCAACGCCCGGAGAGTACAAGGAACTCCATGTGTTGTCCCAAAAGATCCATGTACTGCGCATTACGGCGATGCTGGCGATAGGAACGGACGTGGCATTCCCACGCTGCTTCGGGGCGTCCTGACATCAATAGAGGAATCATCGACAGTGCTTGGACTCCTGCAGGCTGATTTCCGCAGCCCTCGCGAATGTCGAGCAAAGGTACAGCTGTCGCAACTGCGCGTTCCCAATCTTTCGCGACGACGGCCTCGGTAATCTGGCGTTCGGGATCGCATTGGACGCAGTCGGAAACCTCATCGCGTGGGGTTGCCCGCCACTTCACTAATTCTTCATGGGCGGCCACGGGATCACCCATCCGTAGCGCGAGGGAGAAACGGACTCCGTGGACCGCATGCATCGAATAGCCCTGATCCTGGATGAATTTCCCAAAGCCTTCGGAGAGCTCCAGTGCTTGTTCCTTCGAGACTGCGGGGTTGCGTCCGGTTGCGCTGGTCGCGTTCTTGTACAGCCATGCTAAGGATTCGATCTGATCCGCTTCGAAAGCACCGGGATTTTCGTCAAATTTTGTGACGAGCCATGCCGTCGGGGCTAGCGCTTTCCATTCTTCATTTCCCTGCTGATAGGCGGTAGCCAGCTCCATGTAAGCCTCGATGCGTAGCTCTTCTTCGCCCTCTAAGGAATCGACGAGCACCACTGCACGTGCAAGCTCGGCACTGCACGCGGGCCCCCACGGCATCTTCGCTGCGCGTTCGATAATGTCCTTCACTTCCTGGACGGTGCTCATCATTGATCCCTTCTGAAAGCAAGCAGGAAATTAGATGAGATGATCATAAATCCAATGTGATGGAGAAGATAAAAGAGCAGTTCAGGGAGTGCTTATGAAGCGTTTCTGCAGAGTTTAAGTGTGCAATAGGCGCGCAATTTCTATGGGAGGGACAAAGGTGTCACTTGCGTCGATAATGCTTGCCTAACCTTGGTGATATGCAACTATCACAATTTCCACTACGGACTCGGGCTCGCCTCGGAAACATGGAGGTTTCCCCCGAACACCGACTCCGTCTGTATGAACTTGGAGTTCGCCCTGGAAGCGAATTCTTCATTGTGAACAAGGCCGCTTTCGGAGGCCTCGTCGTTAATATCGCCGGTGCGCGCGTTGCCGTTGACCGCCGTAGTGCTCGGGCAATCGAAGTGGAGGAAATCGCATGAGCTGCCCACACTGCTCTCCCAAATCAGATGTCGCTGTGTTGGACACTCCGACCTCAAGCGGTGGAGAAAAAACGATTGTCTTAGTTGGTAACCCAAACGTTGGGAAATCAACACTGTTCAACGCGATTACCGGTTCCCGCCAGCACGTCGTTAATGCTCCCGGCACCACGGTTGAAATGAAGCGCGGTACTTGGCGTGCACTGGGTGCAAACCTTGTCGATCTTCCGGGAACCTATTCCTTGATCGCGTCTTCTCCTGACGAGCAAGTTGTCAGTGACACTCTTTCTGGCGCCGAGGGCTCATTCACCGACCCTCGAACCGGACGAAAAGTTGATCTGGCTATTGTCCTTTTGGACGCCAGTGCAATGACGCGTTCGCTGTACCTTTTGGGACAGGTCGCACAAGCTGGTCACCCCGTTGTCGCCGTCGCCACAATGGTTGATGTTTCTGAGAAGGATGGCCAGAAATACCCGGTCGATAAACTTGCCGATGAATTGGGAATTCCCGTTCTTGCTGTAGACCCGCGCCACTACGACAATCCAGATCTTCTCGAAGGAATTGTCCGTCACGCGCTCGAACACCACGCACGTCCGAAGGGGCTTCCCGTCAACGCGGCTGATGGAAGCTGTACCTGCGGATGCGGTGGACTGACCCAAGCAGATGAACTCTTCGCCTGGGTTGATCGCGTCGAAACCGCAGTAGTCGGAAAGGCCGAAGGCGACCCCATCCTCTCGACCTCTGACAAGATTGACCGAGTCCTACTCAACCCCTGGTTAGGAATCCCGATCTTCTTTGTCCTTATGTGGTTCCTCTTCAAAGTCGCAGGCGAATGGGTCAGCCCCGTCCAGGACTTCTTCGACCACATTTTCTCTTCAACGGATGAAGGCTTCCCCTCTCTGGCAAACGGTATTACCTACCTCCTCACGCTTGGGGGACTCCAAGACGGCTGGCTCCACAGCTTCCTCATTGGTGGTCTGTGCACCGGTTTGGGTGTGGTTTCTTCCTTCATCCCCCTGATGTTCATCATCTTCTTGATGATTTCCATCCTGGAAGACTCCGGTTACATGGCTCGCGCAGCCTTCCTTGGTGACCGTGTCATGCGTGCGATCGGTCTGGATGGCCGTGTGATTTTGCCGCTGATCATGGGATTTGGCTGCAATCTGCCGTCACTGGCAGCAACACGAACACTTCCCAACACTGCCCAGCGAATCGTCACGACCATCATTACGCCTTACACCTCGTGCGCAGCGCGACTGACCATCTACTTGATGATCGCGCGGATTTTCTTCCCCGATAGTGCTGGAACAGTGATCTTCTCGCTCTATGTTCTCTCGCTCATCATGGTGGTCCTGGGAGCACTTATCCTCAAGCCTTTCTTCACGAAGAAGACCACGGACTCTCCACTGTTCCTGATACTTCCCGCCTACCAGGTTCCGCGAGTTTTCGTGATCTTGCGGACTACGTGGTTGCGCGCGTGGGCCTTCGTGAAGGGCGCAGGCAAGATCATCTTGGCCATGACCTTCGTCGTGTGGCTCATGGGTGCCATTCCGATGGCAGGAAACTACTCTTTCGCCGACTCGGAACTCCCAATGGAGGACTCCCTTTACGGGCGCACCGCTCAGGTGCTTGAGCCTGTCTTCAAGCCCGCTGGTTTTGGTGAATGGCACATGACCGGCGCTCTGATGACCGGTTTCGTTGCGAAGGAAACAGTGATCTCGTCGATCGTCACCTCCTACAACATGGATCCCGAAACAGAAGGTGGAGATGCCGAGGATGGCGGTGATGATCTTGGTTCGCTGCCTCAGTTGGTCACTGAATCCTTCCAAAAGTCTGCAGGAGATGCAGCGCCGATCGGTGCCTTCGCATTCTTGGTCTTTGTGCTGACCTACACGCCCTGCATGGCGACAGTAGCTGAACAGGTCCGCCAGATTGGCGGAAAGCTCACCGCTGCCGCTGTTGCAGTCCAACTCTGCACTGCGTGGCTGTTGGCTGTTGGCGTCTTCCAGATCGGACGGCTGCTTTTCTGATGGCTTCTGCGCAGTTTGTGTCTCCCGTCCAGCGTCTTAGAGAGGCGCTGGCGCGGGGGTGCACCCTGGAAGCCGCAGCAGCGCAGGCGCAGGTGTCGAAGGCATTCGCCGCTGTCGTCATTGAGGACATGGAGCGTCGAGGCCATGCAACCAGTGCGCAGTCCCTGTGCGCTTCGGGCTTGGGTGCGTGCCACGGGAATAAGGCACCCGAGGTGATGCTTCACTGTTCGGGATGTCCTCTGGTCATCTAGTAGTGCTCTGAGCTCAACCAACAAGAAGGCTCCCTGTCGACCTGCATGAAGCAGTGATCGACAGGGAGCCTTCTGTGCAGTTTCTTTTAGGCTTACTTCACCCCGGTGATTTCACCGTCAGTGGTCAGCCCAATTCGTTCTGCCGCAGGGTGAGCCGACAAACCGGGCATCGTTGAAAGCGTTCCCGAAATTGCGTAGACATAGCCTGCACCAGCCGCAAGACGAACTTCGCGAATGGGAAGAGTCCAACCCGTAGGCGCGCCCTTCGCCTGCGGATCGGCACTGAGCGACATCGGAGTTTTAGCAACCACAACCTTGAGTGAACCAAAGCCAGCTGCCTGGTATTCCTTGAGGCGCTTTGCGGCGGCAGGAGTGTAATCCACTCCCGATGCCCCGTACATTGCAGCAACCTTTGCGATCTTGTCTTCGAGGGAATCCGAATCTTCGTAGAGGGGACGAATCTGCGCATCGGCGGATTCTTCACACGCCGCAGCTACTTCACGTGCAAGCTCACGCGCGCCTTCGCCGCCCTCAACGACACCGAGGGAGCGCGCCACACGCACCCCGGCCTCGGCACAAATTTTCTCGATCTCAGCGAGCTCGGCCTCGTGGTCGGTGGGGAAGACATTGATCGCAACCACGGGGTTCAGGCCGAAACCGCGGACAATCTCAATGTGCTTGAGAAGGTTTGCGCTACCCGTGCGAATCTCTTCGACGTTTTCCTCGGTCATAGCATCGGGCAGGGGTTTGCCCGGAGCGAGGCGGTACTTACCGGAGTGGGACTTGAGTGCGCGGACCGTCGTGACGATCACCGCGCAATCGGGGCGCAAACCGCCCACGGGGCACTTGATATCGAAGAAACGCTCGGCGCCCATATCCGCGCCGAAACCGGCCTCGGTCACCACGTAATCACTGTGCTGCCCAGCAAGGCGGTCCGCGATCACCGAGGAGCATCCCGTTGCAATATTGCCGAAGGGGCCGGTGTGAACCAGGACCGGGCTGCCCTCAGTCGTGCGCAAAAGGTTCGGGCAGAGTGCGTCGCGCAGGAGCGCAGCCATTGCTCCCGCAGCTTTCAGGTCCTCGGCGGTGACGTATTCGCCGGCCTCATTTTGACCGATCACAATGCGTCCTAAACGCTCGCGAAGATCCGCGTAAGAGGTGGCCAAGGACATGATGACCATGACCTCGCTGGCGGCGGTGATGTCAAAGGACGACTGACGGGTTACGCCATCAATTGCACCACCCAAGCCCGTGACGACGTGGCGCAAAGAGCGGTCATTAACGTCTAGAACGCGTGGCCACGTGATGGAGCGCTCCTTGATGTGGAGCTCATTTCCCTGATGCAGGTGGTTATCGATCATCGCAGACAGCAGGTTGTGTGCAGCTGTGATCGCGTGGAAATCGCCGGTCAGGTGCAGATTCATCTTCTCGAATGGCAGGACCTGGCTCTTGCCATTGCCGGCCGCACCGCCTTTGACACCGAAAGTCGGCCCCATTGAGGGCTGGCGGATTGTCAAAGTTGCACTAGCACCCTCAAGTGCCAACCCCTGAACGAGGCCGATAGCAGTCGTCGTTTTCCCCTCGCCGAAAGGCGTGGGGGAAGTTGCCGTCACAACGACGTAGCGGGCTCGTTGGGGAGCGGAAGTGTCGACAGCGGCCAGATCGATCTTTGCCAGATCAAATCCGTAGGGGAGAAGGTGCTCACTGGAAATACCCGCGCGTTCGGCCAATTCGACCAGCGGTTCCAGCTTGGAGGCAAAATCAGTTGCAACAGTGCTCATGGAGATAGCTTAAGTCACTACGGGCAGCCGGACTCGGTAGCCCGAGTGCTGGGAAAATGTTGCCTTACGGCGTTCCCTCTCGTGGCTAAGGAGTCATTTCTATTACGGTGGTTTTGTGGCCGTTAATTTCTTTTCTCGATCGACGCAAGATTCCTCACGGGAACCGGTAGAAACCGTTCCCGAAACGCCGAGCGCACCCAGCGACCATGTTGTCCAAGAATGGCGTGCGCAACTGCGCCTATTGACTTCGCAGGAAGGTGGGAACTCCTTCCCAAGCCTGACCGTCTCTGAGGCGCACCCGGGAGGATTGGCGCAGCTTTATGCTGGACGACCCACGAAATTGTCCAGCCTGATCCGTGAAAGTGCGGCCCATAAGCGTGCTCTCGAGCGCGCGCGTTCCCTGGTTTCTTTCGCCCACGAAATGGCAATGCGCCACGGTGTTGCCCCTGTCCACATTGCCATCGGTCACGCGCAGTGGGGCAGCGGCGAGGCCCGACAGAGCTCTCCCGTTTTCCTCCGCCCGCTGCGTCTTGCCGTTGAAGGTGATGATGTCGTTATCACCTTGCGTCATGGAATGGAACTCTCTGCTGCATTCGAAGATGCGCTCGCGGACAAAGGCGTGCGCATCGATATGGATGAAGTTGCGCATCTGTCGACTCAGACGCACGGTTTTTCTGCATCCGTGGTTTTGGACCATGCCCGGCGGGCGGCCTCGGTTCTCGAGAATTTCGATGTTCGTGAAGAACTGACAATTGGGATTTTTGAACACCCTGCTGCACTTCTACTCCGCGAGCTTGACCATCCTGCCGTTCTGATGAAGAACCGCGTGATTCGTGCTCTTGCCGGGGATGCGGCGGCTAGAAGTGCGATCTCTGGTCCTCTTCCCCAGTCCAATCCCAATGACCGTGACCCCGATGAGGAACGCGGTGCAGGCGATCTGACCCCGCGTCAACAAGATGTTGTTGAGGCCGTTGCAGAAGGCCATTCCTTCATTGTCGATACACCTTCGGGTGCAGATGATGCTTCCCTTATTTCTGCGATTATTGCCGATAGTGCCGCGAATGGACGCACACTGGTTCACATTGCAGGTTCGCCCTCGCGCGCCCTTGCTGTTCACGGGCGTCTTCGTGAGCTCGGTATCGATGAGACTGCGGTACGTATTGACGGCTCGAATGCGACCGATGCGCTACTGGGGGAGAAGCTTCTTCACGCGGCTGAAGACACGAACTCGGTTGAAGATACGGCCGAAGTTGCGCAGATGCGTGCGCGTTTGCGTACCATCCGTCAAACCCTGTCTTCTTACACCACCTATTTGCACCGTCCCTTCAAGAATTTCGGTGTCAGTGCTTTCAATGCGCTTCAGGTTCTCACTGATCTGACGGCAACAAAGCCCGCTCCCCGAACTCGTGTACGCCTTGGCGAGGATGTTCTTCTTGAGATCGCTTCCGACCAGGGAGAGCGTGCCCGCGAACTTCTTCACGAGGCCTCGGCCCTTGGAGTTTTCTCGCGCCAAGCGCAGGTTGGTCCCTGGAAGGGGATCGTCATTGGCTCCCAAGAGCAGGTTCCCGATGTTCTTGAGCGAGTCGATCGTCTGGCAAAGGAAACGCTTCCGCAATTGCGAGTCGTCATGTCCTCGGTTGCGGGAGAAAGTGGGATCACCCCCGCTGCTGATATGCGTCAGTGGTATGCACAGCTGTCGATGTTCGAGGGCGTTCGTGAGGTTCTGGATATCTTCCAGCCCCGCGTCTTCGAGCGCTCTGCAGCCGATATGGTGATTGCGACCGCTTCGAAGAAGTGGCGTCAAGAACACGGTATTTCCATGTCGCGTTCTCAGCGAGTCCGTTTGGTCAAACAAGCGCAGGATATGCTCCGCCCGGGTACCCACGTCAATGATCTTCACCGTGCTCTGCTGACCGTTCAGGAACGACGTGATGTGTGGCGCCAGCATTGCGATTCTGATGGCTGGCCGACACTGCCGTCGAATCTGACACAGGCTGTGGAACTGACCCAGGATGTTGCGGAAGATCTTGAGCATCTGACGCCCATGTTTGCGACGGCTCACGGTGATCTTGAGGCAATGTCGATTGCCGAATTGGCGAAACTGTGCGAGAGGCTCAGCGGCGATCCCGAAGGTGGTTACGAACTTCCTCGTCGCGTTGCGGTATTGAAGGCTCTGTCCGAGCTTGGTCTTGAACCGCTGACCCGAGATCTTCGTCAGCGTCATGTTGCTGACGACCAACTGGATGCCGAACTCGACCTAGCGTGGTGGGCCTCGATCTTGGGCTTG
>CALIZH010000152.1 GCA_938028585.1 uncultured Actinomyces sp.
GATCATGATCACGGCACAGGGATACGCCTCAGTCCTCAACAAATCGGGCCAGATTCAGCCTTTGGTTGATGGGACCGCAGCACTCTTCAACGGTTCAAAGGTCCTCGCGGCAATCATCATGCTGCTCGTCGGCCTCGTTATCACCATGGGTATCGGCTCGTCCTTCTCGACCCTGCCGATCATCTCCGCGATCTACGTCCCATTGTGTCTCGCCCTGGAGTTCTCCCCCATGGCGACGGTGGCAATCATCGGCACTGCTGGAGCGCTGGGTGACGCCGGTTCACCGGCCTCGGACTCGACGCTCGGCCCGACAGCGGGACTCAACGTCGATGGTCAGCACGACCACATGCGGGACACTGTGATCCCGACCTTTATCCACTACAACGTTCCGCTCTTGATTGGCGGATGGGTAGCTGCGATGGTCCTCTAAGCGATCACGATCCCTATTCTCGAGGCCGGGGCGAGCGAACGTGCTTTCCCCGGCCTCGTGCCGTCTCTAGTCCGGTATGTTTCGTATCCATCACGCTTATCGAAGATCTGTCTTCCACAGGCATGGTTATTCATTCAATATCAATGAACGTTTGCACATTTTGCTGAAAACTTGCATGCGCACCCGATCCAAGTTGCACAATAGACCCCATGACTTCTACTTCGTCCGCTACACGGCCAAACCAAAAGGATTTGGAGAAACTCGTCGATGAGACTCCGGCATCCGGCCCCAAGCGTTCGATCGCCTTCCTTGCGGGGGTCGCAACCTTTGGTTCTCTTCTTTTCGGCTATGACACGGGCGTTATTGCTGGAGCCCTGCCCTACATGTATATGCCGCGCATTGCCGGCGGCCTCGGAATTAATGAATTCCAAGAAGGTCTGGTCGGGGCATGCCTTGCCCTAGGCGCGGCAATCGGTGCAATCGCTGGCGGGCGCCTCTCCGACCGCTACGGAAGACGCCACAACATCTTGCTCCTTGCGGGCATTTTTGTTCTGGGAACTTTGGGCTGTACCTTTGCACCAAATATCGCAGTACTCTATCTTTTCCGCTTCATCTTGGGCATTGCTGTTGGCGGTGCCTCCGCGACAGTCCCCGTGTACCTAGCCGAATCTGCGCCCACGCGCGTGCGCGGATCTCTGATCGCACTTGACCAGTTCATGATCGTCGCCGGACAATTGCTGGCTTACTCAATGAACGCAATCCTCTCTAGCGCACACGGAGGCCCCCAGGTCTACGTCAGTGAAGATCCTTCGGGGACCCTCGCTGCCGGACAGTGGTATTCCTGGGATCAGGTTCAAAACGTGAGCAGCGCGGTCATTACTGCCGGTGATGGGATGGCCTGGCGCTGGATGCTCGTTCTTGCAACGATCCCAGCGATCTGCCTGTGGCTGGGTATGCGTCTGATGCCAGAGTCTGGGCGTTGGTACGCCTCGAAAGATCGCTACTACGAGGCCATTGGCGCGCTTAAGCGCATTCGTGATCCCAAGCTCGACAACCTCAGCGAGGAGATCGCACAGATCGCCCAGCTCCAGCAAAGAGAAGACGCACAGGGACACTGGTCACTTCGACGCACAGCATCGGTCGCCTGGACCCGGCGCCTGCTGTTGATCGGTGTCGGCCTAGCCTGCTTCGATCAGCTCACCGGTATTAACACCGCGATGTACTACCTCCCCAAGATCCTAGCCGCGGCAGGTTTCTCAGCTGCTGATTCAATCACCTTAAATGTCATTACGGGTGCGGTCGCGTGTGCGGGTGCAGGTTTCGGGCTCTATTTGGTTTCAAAGCTTGCGCGTCGTCACGTCGGTATTTACCAAGAAACAGGCGTGACTCTTTCGCTCTTCAGCCTGGCGATCATCTTCGGCGTGGGCATATCCCCCTACGTACAGGCTGATGGCAGTATTTCCACTTCGATTCCCGCCTACCTTCCGTGGCTGGTTGTCGTCCTCGTTTCGCTTTTCGTCTTCGCCAAGCAGTCAGGAACAGTCAACTGGGTTCTGGTATCAGAGATTTTCCCATCGAGGATTCGAGGCGTTGCTCAGGGTTTTGCGGTCGGCTGCGGATGGCTGATGAACGCAGTGGTCACCTGGGTCTTCCCAGTCATGATTACTCACCTGGGTGCGACATGGACCTACGCGATCTTCGGATTGATCAACGTGGTTTCCCTGTGTTTCTATCTCTTTATCGTCCCGGAGACCCGTGGAATCTCTTTGGAGACCTTCGAGAAGAACTTCAGCGAGAAGTACGGACTGTAAGGAGCGCGCGCTCATGGGTGTCATCAGCCCACTGCGCCGCCTCCCATAGGTCGCGTGTATGGAGGGGCTGGACATAGGTTTCCACCCATGTCTCCCCAAACTCCTCGTCGTACCAAGGGTCGTGAATCAAGAAGAAGTCTCCGACACGCCCCCAAATCAGCAGCCAGTGCGGGGTATCTTCACCATTAAGCGGGGCAAGGTCAACAAGAGCAATGACATGCTTGCCCTCGTCCAATGCTGAAGTGATGTCTTCTACCGATAGTTCCCTCACCTGGGAAGAAACTCCCAATTCGCGTGCACGAGTCATATGTTCGCTGTGAAGAGCGACCCGCGCCCGCTTGCCCAGCATCGTGGTTTTTGAAATCCCCACGATGGGTTCAGAAGTCGTTGCAAGAACTTCAACCTGTGCGCCGTGGTCCGCCAGTGCCGAGGCCAAGCCAAAGTGGCCTACTCCCCCCGAGTAGGTTGCTTGGCGCCATAGATCCAGTTCATTGACAAAATCGGTGTGCGGATCTCCTTCGATTTCACCAAGTGTCATAAGAGCACTTGCTGGACCGCAGGTAAATTCCGTCTTCTGGTGTTCGTAGGGAGGGAGCACTAAATTCGCACTTTCTCGTGCAAAATCGGGGTTCCACAGAAGCCAGCCACTATGGGAGTAATCTCGGTCATTCTCAATGGGATGGGGGTTCCCGTTGATCGTGACCTGTTCAAAACCAATCGAGCGCAGGACATCTACAAAAATCCCCTCATCCGCCCATGAGTCAGCTTTCATCAGCGGGAAGCGACGCGAGCACATCTCATCACAGAGTCCCAATACGACCTCGCGCACGCGACGGGTTTGTTCGGCTTCACCTACCACCTGATCGTTATTGAGAAGAGTCCATCCTGCAATGCGCAGGTGCGCAGAGAGTTCACGGTGGACTTCCCAAACTCCCACCGGCCCATTGGTCCACAGGGTCGCACGCATCTTGGGGCCAAGGCGTGCCCAATCTTTCGCACGCTCTTCAGGAACGCCTAAAGCGAGCAGACGCTCGTAGCTATTCTCACCAGATTCAATTGAGATGTGTGAAATCTTTTCAGTCATTGTCACTCTCTTGGCCAGGTACTGCGGCTAGTAGGACCCGCGTGTATTCCTGTGTAGGCGAATGGAGGATATCTTCGGTTGCACCCTCCTCAACGATGTGCCCGTCCTTCATCACAACAAGGCGATCACACATCTGGCGTGCCACGGCAAGGTCGTGAGTGATAAAAAGCAATGCGAAGCCCTGCTGGCGTTGAAGCTGGAGCAAAAGCTCCAAAACAGAGGCCTGTACAGACACATCCAAGGCTGAGACCGCCTCGTCGCAAATCAAGAGTTGCGGTCGTGTCGCCAGAGCACGGGCGATGGCAACACGCTGACGCTCCCCACCAGAAAGGCGCGCGGGATAGCGCTTTGCGTAGGAGGCTGGAAGGCCCACAGACTCCAGGAGGCTCGGCACATCGCTAGCTGAACGACCGCCTACGCGCAGAGCCTCGGCAAGGGTTGCGCCAATAGTGCGCGCTGGGTTGAGGGCAGAATACGGATTTTGGAAAACGATCCCCATTGGGGGGCGTCCACCTTCTAAGCCACCTTGTAATTTCTCCCGTGGTGTGCCATTGACCTCGATACTTCCCGAATCTGGCTTTTCCAAACCGATAATCAGACGTGCAAGGGTGGTCTTCCCGGATCCGGATTCACCAACAATTCCAACGGATTCTTGGTGTGCGATAGAGAGCGAAACTCCATCGACTGCCACATGCTGATCCCTGCGGCTGCGTCCGCGGAAAATTTTGACTAAGTCCCGTGCATCAACCAAAGCAGGCGCAACATCATTCTTTTCCGAGGCAGTATCCGAAGAGGTGTCCGCTTGGGATTCTCCCGTGAAAGAACGGGGATTTGGACCATCCAGTCGAGGCTCGGCGGCTGCAAGCTGACGAGTGTAGTCGTTTTCGGGGTGAGTAAATACTTTCTCAACGCTTCCCGATTCGACAACCTTCCCGTGGCGCATCACAACCACTTCATCGCCGTATTCGCGTGCCAAAGCAAGATCGTGAGTGATCAGGATGAGGGCCATCGATCGGCTTTCACGCAGCTTACTCAGAAGATCAAGAATTTCCTTTTGAGTTGTCACATCCAAAGCCGTTGTGGGTTCGTCCGCAATGAAGACTCCGGGTGAAGAATCTAGGGCTGCAGCGATCGCAACACGTTGGCGCATACCTCCCGAGAGTTCTTGGGGGTAAGCCTGAGCAACGCGTTCAGGAAGTCCGACTTCGCGAAGACGCTCACGAACACGTTCATCCCGCGCGTGCTTCGGCAAACGTGTGTCGGCAATAATCTGTGTGCTACAACGCTGGGTAGGAGACAGCGAGGTAAAAGGATCTTGCGGAAGCCAGACAATCCCTTTGCCCCGAAGTGCTTTAAAGGCACGCGCCTGACGGACGATATCAAACTCGCGTCCACCCAAGGTGACTTGCCCTTGGGCGCTCAAAGTATGGGGAGTGAGCGCACAAATGGTTCGTGCAAGCATGGATTTTCCGGCACCTGACTCACCCACGATAACTAGGGTGCGTCCGGCTTCTGCGTGAATCGAGACATCATCAACAAGGATCTGCCCGTCATCTCGGGTGACGCTAATATGCGAGGCAATAAGGCCCTGATTCTCACTCACGAGCGCACCTCCTGCCTTTCACTCCACCAATCACCTGCGATATTGATTGCGGTTGCCGTAATGATGATGGCAAGGCCGGCGACAACACAGGCCGCAGGATTCTGGTTGAGAATAAAACGTCCATCGGCAAGCTGACGTCCCCAGTCTGCGTCTTGCGCACCGACACCAAATCCTAGGTATGACAGTCCAGAGAGCGACACAAGCGCAAAAGCAACGTTGACAAAGAGGTTTGCCCACACGATAGGAGTGATATTCGGCAGAATATGAACTCCGAGGATACGAGGCGAAGACAAGCCCAGAACCTGCGCAGATTCAATATAGGGCTGTGGCTTTTGTTGAAGAGTGGCGGCGCGAATCATCCGGATATCGGAAGGCGCAAACAAAATGATCAGTACGCCAACCGTCACCCAATAGGAACCACCAATCACACCTGCAACGACGATCGCCAGCAAAGTAACCGGCATTGAGAGCAGGATTTCGCAAGAACGAGATACAAGGGCATCCCACCAGCCTCCCCACCAGCCGGCAGTCATTCCAAAAATCAGTCCCAAGATCATCGAACCGCCAGCGATCACCAGCGGACCGATGACAGCGGAGCGCGCACCCGCAATCGTCAATGCGAGAATGTCACGTCCGACTTTGTCGGTTCCAAAAATATGACCGGGAGTCCCCGCCGGGCTCACCCCTAAAGAAACATCTTGCCCCAGAGCATTGGGAACGATCAGCGGAGAGAAAAAGACGCAGACTGCGACTGCGATCAAAATAATGAAGGAAAGGACGACGGAGCCCGGGACTGATCGCATTGCGCGGGCAAGGCCTCGTGCTGAGGAACGGAAACGTCCAGCGGGAACTTCGGCGTTGGCCTCGGCGCCCTGAGACGGTGCGCGATCGCTCATGCGACACCTCCCTCTTCAAGCTTTTGACGCGGATCAACAATGAAAGCTGCAAGGTCGACAATAAATGTCACCGCGATGATGATCACTGCTACCAAGAGCGCAATCGCTTGGACGACAGGCACGTCCTTATACGTAATCGAATCGGCCAAAAGCTGACCCAGCCCGGGAAGAGAGAAGGCTTCTTCAACCAAAACCGTTGAGCCAAAAAGAGTCCCCAAGATCAGACCCGCGGAGGTAATGATCGGTAAGGAAGCCGCACGCAGGTACATGCGAGTGATACGCCGCGAAGGAAGACCCCTCGAGCGCGCGAAGGTCACATAATCCTGGCTGAGTTCTGCCACAACTGCAGCACGAGTAATTCGAATGATCATCGCGCCGATGCCGGTTGCAAGTGCAATTGCTGGAAGTGCAAGATGCCACAGGGAATCCACGAAATCCTCACCTGCGCCGAAAATCGGGAACCATCCCAGCATGAGTCCGAAGACATAGAGCAGCACAAGACCCAAGGCAAATCCCGGTGCAGAAATACCAACAACGCTCCAGCCGATGATGGAGCGATCCACCCAACTCCCTGCACGTCGAGCAGCCCAAATTCCCAGTGGAACCCCGACGCAGATGGCCAAAACAAATGCCATCAGAGTCAGCATCGTGGTTAATCCGACGCGTGCGGCGAGGACGTCAGTAACGGGAGTCGCGGAGCGCACGGAGCTTCCAAAGTCTCCTCTGAGCGCTCGAAGCAACCAATGCCAATAGCGCAGAACTAGCGGCTCATCCAGCCCGTATTGGGCGGTAATAGCAGCACGCACCTCGGGGGTGAGGCGGCGAGTGCCAACCAGAATCTTCACCGGGTCTCCGGGAACCAAGTCCAGCAGAGAGAAGATGATGAAGGATAAGGCCAGCAACACCGCCGCGAACCCCGCGAGGCGTCGTGCGAAGAAACGTGTCATCACTTCGTGACGTTCAGGGACGCGGCCCAGGGGGTCATGAAGAAGTAGGACGTGTAGTTATTCGGTGTAACGGTCTTCGAGAATGCGGTCGAGGTCTTGCCCCACCAGATCGGCGAGTAGATCGTGTTTTCCTGAGCGATCTTCTCTGCTGCAACGATTTGCTCAACACGCTTGTTCGGATCCGTCTCAGCCGTGGACGAGGCGATGAGACCCTGAACCTGTTCGTTCTCGTAACGCGCGGGGTTATCGGGTCCGAGCAACCAGCCTGCAACCTCTGCGGGATCACCGGTCGTTGAGGTGTAGCTCATGTAGTAGAGACCGTACTCACCAGTTCCCACCTTAGAGATCCATTCTTCGATGGGCTTGGAAGTTACCGTGACGTTGATGCCGATCTGCTTGAGGTTATCAGCGATTGCCAGCGCCGCAGAGCCCATCTCGGGGATCGATGCGGGGTAGGTCAGTTCCGTATCAAAACCGTTGGGAACCTTAGACTGTGCAAGCTCTGCACGTGCTTGGTCCAAGCTGAAGGAATCGATGGGAAGCTGTGCCTGAAGCTCGCGCGCCTTATCGACGCCGATCTCGCTGCCCAGCTGGTCATTGGGTTCGATTGCAGTCGCAACCTCTCCGCGTCCCTTAAGGATGGAATCAACGATTGCCTTGCGGTCAACGGCATGAGCGACAGCCTTACGAACATGGATGTCGTCGAAAGGTGCCACGCCTTGATCAAAGGTCAGGCCCACATAGGAACGGTCAGATTCGGTGAGAACCTTGACACCATCGATAGATTCAAACTGAGAAACCTGATCGGTGGGAAGCTGCGTGGCGATATCGATCTGGCCGCTGCGCTGAGCCAGCAGTCGAGCATTCTCGTCTGAGAAGAAATCGAACTCAATCTTCTGCGCGGGAGTATCGCCGCCCCACCACGTGCCGCTCTTTTCAAAAACAGCCTTCGAATCGGGCTGGAAAGAGGTCGCCTTGTAGGGGCCGGTACCCATGATGAGGTCCTTGGAGGAACCATAGGACTGTGCGGCCTCGTAGAAGGACTTTTCGGTGATCCACAGGCCACCGTTTGCGGTCACGGTCCACCCGAAATTCTCAGCCGGAGAAGGAAGGGTAATGGTAATTTCCCACTCTCCGGTCTGCGCGGCCTCGATACCTGACGTCCAGTACACGGCCGAAGAAGGCGACTTTTCGGGATTCTTAGCAATGTTGATCGAGAAGAGAATATCTTCAATGGTCACGGGGTTACCGTCTTGGAACTTCGCGTCCTGACGGATCTGGAATACCCAGGTTTTCGCATCATCCGTGTGGTAAGCCGTCGCAATTGCCGGAACCAGCCTGCCATCCTTATCGACAGCGAGCAGACCTTCAGAGGTCACCTGTGCAACGTAGTAGTTGATAATTCCGGTTTCGTGGGCGGTATCCAGGGTCGACAAAGAACCCGGGAGACCGACCGTAATTGTCCCTGCCTTGCTCGAGGATTGCGTCGAAGAGGCATTCTTCAGCGCACAGGCTGCCAGCGAGGTACACATAAGGACAGCGGCTGAGACAAGAGCGGCTGCTTTCATGGTGATGCGTGATGCTGGCATCCAATTCTCCTTTGTTCCTTTGGCGCGCACGGAAGGGCACAAACATAACGATATGGGTCAACAGCTCCCTTGGCGAGTTGTGCCACGTACTGGTCGTTTGTAACAGCAAATCTCACATTCACTGGGCAGGAGCCAATGCGCAGAAATTCCCCAAACGTGCTGGAATTATTCGCCAATATAGAGGCGAACGAGGCGTTCTAGCTCACGCGCGGTCGAGGCAACGTCTTCAATGGGCATATGTTCGTCGTGCGCATGAAGTTGCGAATAAACCTCGCCGAGCGTCGCCCCGGAAGCACATGATCCAAAACCGTAGCCCACTCCCCCCTTGCGCCTGCCGACCCTGAGGTCTGACCCTCCCGGGAAGAGGATGGGGACCACGACTGCGCCGGGGTGCGCTTCACGAAGAACTTCTTCGATTGTTCGATAGAGTTTCGTCTCAATTGACGAGGCCGTGGCCCGCTCGCTCAACAGGCGCTCGATCGTCACGTGCTCAGCGAGCTCTCCCAAAGCCTCGGTGATCGCGCGATCAACATCGTCATCGCTTTGCCCGGGAAGGGTACGGATATCCAGTTCCAGCTCCCCAGAGGAAGGGAGAACGTTAATAGGACCACCAGCGCGGACAACCGTTTGTGCAACGGTCATATGCGAGATTGCGTGAGCATACGCCGCAAGGTCACCGAATTCACCATAGTCTCCGCGATAGGTACCGCTAATCAAAGATTCTTCAAGTTCTGAATCAAATTCAAATGCGCGGACAAATCCAGCCCAAATCTCGTCACTTGCCTGTGGCCACTGCGCCTGCGACAGGGCTCGCGAAACTTGAGCGAGCATTTCGACTGCGCTTACGCGTCCCAAAGGAATCGAACCGTGTCCAGCATCTCCGCGCACGTGAAGGCGACGCTGAGCAGCCCCCTTCTCGCCGACAATGACAACAACACTGTCTCCGCCGCGAGCGCCGCGAATATGAGCGCCTCCCATCTCAGAGAGCTGGGCTTCCCAGGGGAAAGCATCCTCGCGGTGTTCGCCAATCCACGGAACCCCAAGTCCGCCTCGTGCCTCTTCGTCCGCAGCGGCAACGAAGGTCAGGGTTCCCGCGGGGCGAGCTCCGCCTCGGGAAACTTCTTCGGCAAGGCGCCGGGTGACAACTGCCATCGCCGCGGTCAAGTGAAGCATATCGACGCTTCCTCGCCCCCAAATACTTCCCTCACTGATCTCACCTGCAAAGGGCGGATAGGTCCAGTGCTTCTCATCAACGGGGACAACATCAGTGTGTCCAAGGAAAGTCAGGGGCTGCGCTGAAGGATCGCTGCCGCGCAAGGTGACAACCAAAGTAGTACGACCTGGGTGAGGCTCGATGCGTTCAACTTCGACGGGTAGCCCAGCGAAGAAGGTTTCAAATAGGTGTGCAGCAGCCTCTTCATTGCCAGAATCGGGGGTGAGGTCATTGACGGAAGCGAGTGCGATGAGGCGCTGGAGGAGATCGATAGTTTCCTCACCGATGTCGTGGTGCGCGAGCGTATTCATCGATTCTCCTTGTTATGTGATCGTTTGTACTCCTTCAAGACTACTCAGCGTGACTAGTGGCGCATATGCAGATCACGAAGAGAGCAGATGTTACGGACACGAGGAGCCAGGCGCCATCGGTGCGCGCACTGGACCGATATGCCCGAGAAAAGTAGGCTTGGACGGTAATAAGTCCACGACTCGGATGGAGAATACGTATGAGCGCTCAGCGCCAGGCCGAACCAACCTCGCTGCCCGCACCCCAGGTGCCGGACAAGGTCGCCACTGAAGGCCTCGAAGCCCAGTGGAACCAGCGTTGGGAAGATCAGGGAACCTATCGTTTTGATCGAAGCCGCCCCCGCCAAGAGGTCTACTCGATCGACACTCCCCCGCCCACGGTTTCGGGTTCACTTCACGTCGGCCACGTGTTCTCGTACACGCACACCGACGTCGTCGCGCGTTTCCAGCGAATGCTGGGTAAATCGGTCTTCTACCCCATGGGCTGGGATGATAACGGCCTGCCTACCGAGCGCCGCGTGCAGAACTACTTCGGGGTTCGCGTCGATGCGACCCTCCCCTATGATCCGAACTTCGAGCCCCCTCATGTTGGCGGCGAAGGCAAGTCCATCAAGGCTCGCGATCAGGTGCCGATCTCACGTCGTAATTTTGTGGAGCTGTGCGAGCGCTTGACCGTTGAAGATGAGAAGCACTTCGAGGACCTGTGGCGTCACTTGGGCCTGTCGGTTGACTGGACCCAGAACTACCAGACCATCGGTACTCGTGCCCGCAAGGTCGCCCAGGCAGCATTCCTGCGTAATCTCGAGCGCGGCGAGGCCTACCAGGCTGAGGCTCCTGGTCTGTGGGATGTCACCTTCCAGACCGCGGTTGCTCAGGCTGAGCTTGAGAGCCGCGAATACCCGGGCTTCTACCACCGCCTCGCCTTCCACATCACCGACCCCGCGCGCGCTGCCGAGGCCGCTGCAGCCGGTGCGCCGGTTGAGAACGGTGTTGATGTCTGCATTGAGACGACTCGTCCCGAACTTCTTCCCGCGTGCGTGGCCTTGATCGCTCACCCCGACGACGAGCGCTACAAGCCTCTATTCGGCACCACGGTTGCCTCCCCTGTTTTCGGTGTTGAGGTCCCTGTTCTTCCCCACCCCGAGGCGGAGATGGACAAGGGCGCCGGTATCGCCATGTGCTGTACTTTCGGTGACACGACCGATATCGATTGGTGGCGCGACCTGAACCTTCCGCTGCGCACCGTTTTGCGCAAGGATGGCCGCCTGCAGACCGAAACCCCCGAGTGGATCACCACCGATGAGGGTCGCGAGGCCTTCGCTGAGCTTGCAGGGAAGACGACCTTCTCTGCTCGCGAGGCCTTGGTGGCGCGCCTCGAGGCAAGCGGCGAAATGCGCGGCGAACCTCAGAAGACGATGCGCCAGACGAACTTCTTCGAAAAGGGCGACAAGCCCCTGGAGATCGTCACTTCGCGTCAGTGGTACATCCGTAACGGTGGCAAGCCGTGGG
>CALIZH010000153.1 GCA_938028585.1 uncultured Actinomyces sp.
AAGGTTTGTCGACGGAAGCCCAGATGGGCCTCGACACTATTTACGAGGCCGATGGTGCTTTGAGCGGGCAAGCGCAGATGCTCCTTGCACCGATCCGTGAGGACAGTACTCCCCTCACGCAATTTGCGCTGTCACCGCGTTACCCATCTTCCGGAGTTCGCAGGCAGTGTGCCTTCATTGCTCCGGGACACTCGACCATTCTCAGTAGTTTGAAAGAACCTGAAACAACCCAGGTTTATTGTGCAGAAACGCACGATGTACCGCAGATCGTCGCAGAGTTTTCAACCTTTCCCTCACTCAAGAATCGTTTCGATGGTCCCAAACGTGTGCCCATCGAGTTCATTGAGGCGGCAAATTCCGGTGATGCCGTGGCCGCGCACGACATCCTTCTTGCAGAGTTGCAGAAATCGAAGAAGAGGTCATCTTTTACTCGCTTCGTTAGGGAAAAGAACTGGGAATACGCCGTGTGGACAAGCTGGATGCGAACCTCTCAGGGCTATCACGTGCACCGCAGTTACACTGTTCTCTCTGTTCCTTGGGCGGCATACGTGGTGAATGCACGCACCCTTCCCGAAAGCTATCTGACACAGCCCTCCAATGCGCACGATCTTGCTCAGCCTTCAGGTCCGGTAGGAGACTTGGAGAAGTGCACGCGAACAGAGCTGTGGAGCAAACTGGCACGCTTCTTCGCTGTGTAGCCAATATCTTTCTCATCTGAAGAGCTCTTCTCACTATCGGAGGCTATTTTGCAGAGAGAACAGGAACTTTCTTAACAAATATAGGAACTGATGGGGCCGACTATGCAATCGAACATTTCTTTGGATAAATCATGTTCGTAGTCCTTATTCCGCTCACCGTTGTGAGTATCGGCTTGTTCATGTGGTGGATTGAAACCTATACCGACTCACCGCTTGCAGTTTTCTGGCGCGCCATTTCATCAGCAAGCCATTTAACTCGTGGTTTCTCGGTACGAATTCCTCTGTTCTGCTTTGGTGGCCTCATAGTATGCCTGTCTGTTTTAGCAGAGCTCTGTGGAGTACCGCAGTGGGCCTACAAGTCTGTAAGACTACTTGGATACTTCCTTTTCGCCATTGCGGCAGTTTACTTCCTTCCCCTCCCAGTTCCTCACTGCGTTGATGCGAACTGGCAATGGCACAAACGCCACGGGCTCATCGACGAGAACGGAAAAATCATCCCCGCTAGCTCCGCTGCTGCTGAAATCTCGATGCTCCTGAACGAGAACACCACCGTGACACTCAGCGCAACATGCACAGCACCTAGCAGGTGGCACTCGCTTCCCACCTCTGCAATTCAGAAAACCACACGAGAAACACTGCTCCTCGCACTCACAGGCCCAGATGATCCCAACGCACGTTTCACCTCTACGATCACCCTTACAGCTTCACCTACCAACACTCTTCCTCAAATAGGTGATCTCACACGAGCTTTAAGGAACACAATCCCCGGGTGGATCACCCTCGAAGAGATTCCTAGTCCCCTCCCACCAGGAGGCATCATGTGCACCGGAATATACATTGATGAGGGGACATCTTTTACGAGTATCCAGTTCCAATGGACAACACCCACTGCACCGGTTCCTCTCCGCTTCACGGCAACGCTAACCACAACGACACATCTATTCCCAGCATGTGCCTCTGACATCTTCACTGTGATCAATACTCTGAAAATTACGCAATGAACACTCAAAAGCGATCAGCCATCGAGGTATCAACACCTCTCGCGCAGAAGAAGATAACCTTTCTATGATCGGAACCAACCAGAGTCGAATGACGCCA
>CALIZH010000154.1 GCA_938028585.1 uncultured Actinomyces sp.
GTGCCCTTGGGAAGTCTACCATCACCAAACGTTGCACTTGCTTTGAGAATTCAAGCCTTATAAAATTTCAAAATCTGCCTTCTTTAGACGAGTGGCTCGATCTTCTTAAATTCTTGCGTCTCCCACATAACCATAAGATCAGTTTGATGAATCTCTATCCACTCGCGCACCATACCAGCAGCACGAAGCGGCAGACTCCCATCAATCTCCTCGCCCGAATTACTATCAAAGGCTGCAGTATCCTCACCGTAAATTGCATGTATATGCGGCAGATTGTATTCTGAGCCCAAGAAATACATGCGGATAACTATCCCGTAAAACCGTGCAAGTGTGGTTATATGTATCCTCTCTTTCAATAAATTTATCACGATAACGTGATATGACCCATAACCCTTTATTAATAAAAAACTCCTCGCAACGTGACCGAGGAGTTGATTAAAACTGGAACTAAAAAGTCTCTGCTAGATCTTATTCCCACTCTTTAAGCAAAACTGATGATACTATTTACTGGAGTTGAATTAGAGTGTTCCAGTTGGCTCTAGTTCACTCAGTTGGCAGCCAATTTATACTCACATTAATAAGCAACAATTGCGGGCGTTATTCTGTATACCAATGATCAGATATTCTTGCGCTTGCACTATCGGTTCGCGGCTCAGCTTGGTTGAATGAGGTCAGTGTCGGCAAATTGATAGCTGTGCCAAAAACAAGAGCCGTTCCAGTCTGAAGATATGTTAGTCGTTCAATAATGCCTTTGTTGATGTAGGGAACCATTCGTGAAATGTATTGCAGATCATCAGGATTTTGCACTCTGTGGATTATGAAGTTACTGCATTGTGACACGACAGTTTTTGAGAGTTCACTCGGCCGTTGTGATGATATTCCTAATAGGAGACCGTATTTTCGACCTTCCTTCGCTATGCGCTCAAAAATGTTGTAGCTCAACGCGCCGCTAACTTGCTCATTCCTAATGTATCTATGTGCTTCTTCAATAATGAGGTTTATAGGCATGCTCGCCTTTTGTGGAAGAGACTTTAAGTAATCCAAGAGAAGCTTCGCCAATACTTTTGTTATTACTTCCCCAGAGGAATCATCCAAAGAACTAATATCAATATCAACAATCTGGCAAGAGCCAAGCAGGTTTTCAATATATTGGTTTAACGTGGTAAAACTCGTTTTTTTGAGAAAATTACCATGATTTCCCTCAATTAGTGATTGCAGTCTTGTCGTGAGGGTTGCGGTGTATTCCTGAATGCGTTGAGTGCTTAGGCTTCCTTCGTACATCACAGCAAAGTCAACGGCGCTAGCAAATTCCTCCAGCGAATATGGAACCAAGGCAGAAGAACGATTGTCATCTATCAAGGTGGGATCAATATGTTTTGAAAGAATCTCGATAGCCGTTTGTTCGTCCTTGAAATTGCCGTAACTGACCGACAGACACGTACCCAATTCCTTTCCGTCTGCACTCGAGTTAAGATTCAAATCCCCGGATCCGAACGAAGCCAAGAGAGCAGTTGCCTTGTCTGACTTGGAAGGAGATGAATCTGAGCTCCTGAGGATACCTAGAGTGGCACTGGCAACAATGTGTGCTCTGAGCTTTTCATTGGTGTTCTTTTTGTCGTACAGAATTCTTGCGATAGTGATAGCGCGTCTCAACACAGGCAGCTGAGTCTTTTCGGATGCGCTGAGCAAAACAGCCCAATCATCAGCTGATAATGCCCAAACAGGTATCTCGAGTTTTTTCTTTGTTAAATCTGCTGAGTCCATCGATAGTGTCGACAGCTGAATATCGGGGTTCGTTGAATTAATCTTCGAGAAAGCCTGCGAGTATTCTCCGTTTGAATCGATAAGTACAATCTTCGCCCCTTTTGCTGACAGCTCATTCTTTTCAAATACGTTCTGAAGAATTCGCGCAATTGTGTTCGATTTGCCAGCACCCGTATTTCCAAACACTGCGAAGTGAAACCCGAAGAACCGATCAATGTTTACTCTGACCGGGTAATCTGGAAATACGACCGACTGGCCAATGTCGAGCAGAATCGCTTTTGTAAGAACATGCCCTGATGGATCAACTTTTACGGTGCTTTCTTCTAAACCAACTTCGAGCATTGTTCTTAGCTCGTTCGTTGAGATGATTTGCAGGTCAGAATATATTTGCGGCAGTCTTGAAACGCCAAACTGAAACTCTCCGCTCGTAATTTCTCCAACCATATTGAGTGCGACATAACGTGTGTTGGTTGGGCGAGAATAGTCGCTATTTCCTGAGGTTGCTCTGTCGGAAACGCCAACAACCTCAAGTATTAGAGTGCGGTTCGATTCGTGAATGGAAAGATACGAACCAACTTCTCCAACAAAATTAATACCATCTCGAGTGTTTATGTAGTTTCCTAAATCATCTTGAATTTCCCCGACAACAGAGTCCGTATTGATTGAAATTAATCTTCCAATTGATTTGGTGCTCACGAAAGCCTCCTCCTAGCTAATCGCAAAAGAGAAGTTTTGCTGAATCGGCATGCTCTTGGTCTTCAATGCTCTCAATAGTTTCTTCCGCGATTGACGGCAAAACTTTTTCGATAATGTTTTTGAAATAGTGAATCTTTCCAGGTGAGTTAATAATGATGATTCGTCGATCCTTAAGAGTATTTAGTTTTTCGATATTATCTCCCAATCCAAATACGATTAATTTGAATGAAGGAACCGCTAAAGCATTAGTAATCAGTCTGTTGATATGATCGTCTCCAAAACTGTACCCCATGGTTATAAGTACACTGTTAGGCTTTGAGATGGCGTTTTCCATAGCCCTAAATAAGTCCGAATATGGGGTCATTAGCGTTGACCTATCTTTCATGGGGGTAGGGTAAATCATTACTGCATCATCTTCGGTTATTGTGTTCGGATTAACTTCAAGCACTTCCAATCCAGATTTCTTCCAAGAAATAGAGCCATGAAGCTTATAGAGACTGAAGAAATGTGGAATCTGCTCCCATACGTCAGTAGAAAGATTGATGCTTTCTACAAATGTATATCTATAGCTTGCAGGATTGAATTTGCGGCTGTAAGTACCAGAAAAACCGTTGTTGTAGGGGAATCGCAAATCATCAAGAGCTTTTTCATTGAACAGGTCATAGTTGGTAGTAAATACGTTGATTGGTGTTTTTCGATTTGGACCGGAAATGCGCATATAGAAAGATTTGTAAAGGTCTAGAACTTGGGGACTATTATGCCCATTTTTGATTTCTTTAAATAAGAAGCGCTTTACAGCAGTGATTTTGTCAGAAATGGCATCATCGACCTGAAAAATGCCGTTTGTGATTTGAATAGAGCCCATTGACTCGAGCATTTTTTCAAGATTTGAATCGAATTCGCCCACTATCTGCTTTCCTGCGATATCGAAATTTACGTTCTCTTTGCAAAAGCCTTCAAACAGCTGAGCCATTCCAGGAATCCCGGTTTCTAACTGATTACCTGTTTCATCTTCAACGATGTTGCTAGAACAACCAGCACCAATTAAGAAGTTCATATTATTAATTTGAAGATATTGCCCTATCTCGTTTCTGATTGATTGAACGTTGGTTTCAGTAGAAATACCGCCTTGTGTCCTAGAGACTACGTCGATATCCACGGAGTTTGTGGTAGCCATTCTTCCTCCACGTTTACTCATTGCCTTCATTGTTGTTACTCGTTGATTGTCTACTTTTGCTGACTTACTTGTTATGGTTCTCTACGCTTTCGGGGGGAATTATTGTTGTTCCCCAGAGACGGCCTGTTCCTCGGGCGGCACGAACGGTGCCAACCAAAGCGAAACCAGCTCCCGAACTCACAATGATTATAAGCCCTTTGCGAACGGAGGGCACCATGCAAGCGACTAGCAGCTACTTTACCAGGATGGACGCCATGGAGCAGGAGCTTCTCCGCCATGGCTTCGATTCATGGCCAGCGAGGAGGACCTTTGCGCTACCTGATGGACACCAATGACCGCGTCGATACCGTCTGCGCCGCATTGGACATGGTCACGGCAAAGGACGTCCGAGGTCGCTAACATGTGTACGCCTCCAGGCCCTTGGAGGTGGTCTGATGCGAAAGTTGGTGGTTCGCACTGCCCAGTGGCTGCTGGAAAACCCGCTAGAGCGGCCCGGCTGGGTGGTTGAGGACCTGGTTCCCTGTGGGCTTACCCTGATCGCGGGAGACCCAAAGATTGGAAAGTCGTGGTTCGGGCTAGACCCAGCGCTCTGCGTAGCGACGGGAGAGCCGCTCTGGGGCTTTGCGACCGCGAAGGGCATTGTGTCTCCTCTACCTCTGCCTTGAAGACACCTTCAACCGCGTTCAGGGACGCCTACAACGACTCATGAACGAGACCAATGACAACCTGCGCTGCGTCGTTTCCGCCGAGTGTATCGGCAGCAGCCTGATGGAGCAGCTCGGCGCTTTCACCGATGAGCATACAGATCTGAAGATGGTCATCATTGACACGTTCCAGACGGTCCGAACACCCGGCAACCAGAGCGTCTACTCCGCGGACTACGAGGATATGGGAGCGTTGAAGTCCTTTGCCGACGAGCGGAAGGTTGCGACGCTGATGGTGCATCACACGCGTAAGATGGGCGACGGCGACGTGTTCAACGCCATCAGCGGATTCAACGGATGATGGGCTGCGCGGACGAGACCGTGGTCCTTCGCCGCAAGGCTCGCGGCAGCAGCTCCGCCACGCTCAACGTCACTGGTCGCGACGTGAGAGACCTGGAGTCATGTATTACTTAAATGACTCTACATAATGATTCATTGAGATACTCGGGTTGGGATGACCGAAAAACTTGCAGGTTCGCAACATTTAGATGAGTGATTTTCAGGTGGTTTGCGTATTACCTGCTCCAACTGCAATCATAACCACCCGCATAGCGGGTGGTTTGCTCTTAGGGTATAACCCTAATTATACTTGCCCAGGACTCAAGTCCTTTGCCCTTCACTTCGTTCAGGTCACAATAGCAATGTAACACCGGCAGCCAGTTAAACTGGCTATCTTGCTAGATTATTTATCGAAGGGATTTTCATATTCCTTCAAACTTAATTTATCCTGAGCTATATCGGCGTTTTCTTGTTCTCGAATATATTTTCTTATTGTCGCCTCAT
>CALIZH010000155.1 GCA_938028585.1 uncultured Actinomyces sp.
GACCCCAGCGTCCAGTTCCGCGCTTGCACCAGGGGCCAGAGAACCTGTTGTTTGCCCATTGGCCAGGACCAAATCGTGGCGTTGCTCCGCGGTGTTTGTGAAAGTAATGTGCAGTCGGTTTCCCGCAGGAACATGAATAACAGAGGGGGTGAAAGACATCCCTTGGACACCGATTTCCACGTGGGTAGTTTCACCGGTTTCTTTCACCTGAGTTGACGAGGCCGCGCTTGAGGTGTTCCCAACCGCTGAGTTTTGCGTTGCGTTACTTCCGCCAGCTAGGACACTGGCAAGAACAAGGGCGACAACAGCGCCAAGGCCAGTGAAGACCATTGCTGCCCGCGAGGGCCCGGTGGTTTCTTCGCTCATTGAACCTGCCTACTTTCACTCATCTCTTTGATGCGTTCTCGACGCGCTCGTGCTTGATTTTTTCCCGCGCGCGCGAACATCACGATGTCAATTACGAAGGTCGCAATCACGACCAGCCAGAGCGCGTATCGAAGAGTAGTAACCGCTGTGCTTGCGGCAGCACAGAAAAGGACAACTTGAAGGAACAGAGCTCCGTTTCTCAGCGCCACGCGCAGCGCGAACTGCCAGTCAAGAATTGCGATACCAATTCTGACAACCGAAGGACCGCCTCCGATGACAACTGGCATCAGATAGCTCAGTGCTCCCACAAAGAGCTGGGCGAAGCCGCCCACGCCAATAATCGGAAGCCACATCATGGTCAGTGCTCGAATTTCGCTCGGAGTACTGACAAAAAGCGCCGTAATTCCCAAGAAAAGAATGCCTAGAGCAATCCATCCCAATCCGATCAGGAATGACCATGCGGAATACTCTTGAGGTTTCTTTGCTGCTAAAACACGCGCATAAGGGATAAGAATCCCCATAATCCCGCAGGCGGCCGCACCTAAAATTCCGGCACCAACCAGGGGCATAACTCCTAAGAGAGCTCCGCATACCGCAATCAGCAAACTGACGCACCAATGCGGAAGAACTTTAATCCCCCAGGAAACCGCATCGGGAGACATCCGTGTACGCAAGATTGTCGGCCCCAAGGTAATCGCAGTGCCACCGATGCTCAAACCCAGCCAGCCACCGACACCACTAAGAGCGTGTGCAAAGGTCAGACGATCACGCATCGCTAGGAAGGCCTCGGGAATGGAAGAAGAAAACATTGTGGTGGTAACGAAACCAGCAAGAAGTGCAGTGAGCACAAAGAATGCTGCCGCGCACACGTAGTAGCGCACAACAATGACAAAGCGCGAGGCCAAACGCTCGCGAAGAACCGACAGCATCGCGGCGCCATGCCAGGCAGCAATTGCCGCAATGCCCGTTGCCGCAACGACAGTTCCGATGAACCAGCCAAGCCACATCGACATAAAGAGCAATGCAAAACATGCATTGAAGCCCAATATCCGACGCAGGTTGTCTAAGTGAGCTCTGCGGTCATCGGCTGCCAGACGTGCAAGGGAGCGGGCAAAGAACCATGACCATTGGAAAATTCCATTGCTTAAGACGCCTAAAGTCACCAGATGGATCATGGTCCACAGGGGCTGCGGCATGCGGCGGTGAAGGAAGAGGGTCACTACTGCCATAAGAACCGCGATGATCATCCACGTGGTTCCCAAGCGATCGATACGCATTCGGGAGGGGCGTCCACGCCCCGGGGTGCCGGTCGGAGCACCTGCAGGTCCCCCACCGATACTCAGTCCAGTGCTGGGAGAAGAAATCTCAGGCATGAGTGCTCCGCCCACGTCGCGTGTTCACAATTGTCACGCTCGCAGTCGTAATGACGAAGATGAGGAACGCGCACACTCCCAGCGCTCCGCCAAAACGCCAGGGAAGTGCGGCCTCGCGCGCGCCAGACAGGAAACGAATCAGCAAGCTCAGGTGGAAAAGAGCCAGAGGGACCCACATCGAGAAGTGGTAGGGAACCTCGCGACGAATGACCGAGGGGATGATGACCGGCGCATGCGCGATGACCATGGAGACGGCGAAGCCAACGGTCAGGGCATGAACACTCGCGTCGTATCCGTAGCCGGAAAAACTTGGGGGCGCGGCGATCCAGAGGAGAGCGGGAAGCAGTGCCCATCCATATCCCGCGAGCATCGCAACTGCTGCAAGACGCGGGATTCCGGGAATTTTGATGGTTTTGAGAGCGACGTCGTGATATCCCATGTCGATCGCAAGGGCTGCAAGGGAGATCCCCAGAAGCGGGTAGGCGACAAGGGGAACAATCAGCGTGAGCGCAAGCGAGATGAACAGAGCACCGACCCAGACCAGGATTCGTTTCTCGGTTGTTTCACTGAAGGCAAGGCGCGCCAGTTCAAGGCGCTCACCGATGATCGTCAGAACCAAGAAGAATAGCCACCAGGGCATGATGAGGGCGACTTCCAGGCCTCGCATCCACAAAAGAATCCCGCACAAGCCGACGCATGCACCGATCAATTGGATGAGGACCGCGTACGAAGCTTGACGCTTTTTCCACACATGCCGGTAGATCATGACCAGGGTGATCATGGAGATTGTCCACAGGACTGCCGGAAGCATTCGCTGGGATTGATATCCGGGAAGAACCCTGCTCAGGTAGGCCGGAAGTGGCAATGTGGCAATGAAATTGGTAACCGCAGGGCTTTGAGAGATGGCGATGGCGGCAATTCCCGCGAGCGCCGAGGCGGCCGGGGAAAGGTAGGCCCATCGAGAGTTCAGCGCTACCGCACGTTCTAAACAGATTGCTGTTCCCAGGAAGCCGTAGACCATGAGGATTCCGTGGATTGCACCCAAATCAGTAGAGCCCACGGGAGCAAGAGCACCCAAACGAACAAGAGCTGCGTCAAGTCCCGCAAGAAGTCCAACTGCCGCACCCATGAGGAGGATCATCCGGCGCCAGGGAAAAGGCGGGCGTGCAGAGGTTAAGCTACCCGCACCTTCGCGCGTTTTCTCCACCATTTTTACCGGACCTCTCCTGCTTTAATGAGACCCCTTAAAGGTACCGGTCAGGAAGCTCTTTTTCCACCAAGCCGCAAATCCTGAACACGAATAGTGCAAGGGGTGCGAGGCCGTCACACGACCCCGCACCCCTCACAAAGGTTATGAACGCGAACTCAGCCCTTCAAGGCCTCGCTCACCAGCTGCTTTGCCGCTTCCTGAACCTGAGCAAGGTGCTCGGCCCCGCGGAAGGACTCAGCATAGATCTTGTAGACATCCTCAGTGCCCGAGGGACGAGCCGCAAACCATGCGACGTCAGTCGTCACCTTCAAGCCACCGATTGCTGCATCATTACCCGGAGCGCGCACGAGCTTTGCGGTGATGGGGTCACCGGCCAGTTCGGTTGCGGAAACATCCTCGGGAGACAAAGCGGCAAGCTTTGCCTTTTCTTCACGGTTCGCGGGTGCATCGATTCGCGCATAGGCCGAGGCCCCGAAGCGTTCGACCTGTTCTTCGTGCAGCTGCGAGGGGGTCTTACCGGTGACGGCCAAAATCTCAGAGGCGAGCAGCGCCAAGATAATTCCATCCTTATCGGTGGACCATACGGTGCCGTCCTTGCGAAGGAAGGATGCTCCTGCACTTTCCTCACCACCGAAACCGAGCTCCGCGCTAACCAGTCCGGGAACAAAGTACTTGAAGCCCACGGGGACCTCGACCAGTTTGCGGCCGATGGAATCAGCAACGCGATCGATGAGTGCCGAGGACACCAAAGTCTTTCCGACCGCCGCATCTGCGGGCCAGTTCGGGCGATGCGTGAAGAGGTATTCGATCGCAACGGCCAGGTAGTGGTTCGGATTCATCAAACCGTCGGGCGTCACGATTCCGTGACGGTCCGAGTCGGCGTCATTTCCGGTCGCAATGTCGTAGAGAGTATTTCCGTTCTCATCCGGAGTCATTGCATCGCGAAGAGAAGCCATCGCATAGGGGGAGGAGCAATCCATGCGGATCTTTCCATCCCAGTCCAGTGTCATGAAGGACCATGCGGGGTCAACCTTGGGGTTCACAACGGTCAATTCCAAGCCGTAGCGCTCGGCAATCGCACCCCAGTAGTCCACCGATGCGCCGCCCAGCGGATCAGCGCCAATGCGCACGCCGGCCTCGCGAATCGCATCGATATCGATGACCTGGTCAAGCTGATCGACATAGTAGGCGAGGTAGTCGAAACGGTGGATGCAGGGGTAATCCAGCAGGTCCGAACCCAGCACGCGATCGACGCTGCGCCAGCCCTTTTCAAGGATTTCGTTTGCGCGCTTGGCGATCCACGAGGTCGCATCGGAGTCCGCGGGACCACCGTGAGGCGGGTTGTACTTGAATCCGCCGTCACGAGGCGGGTTGTGGCTGGGGGTGACGACGATACCGTCGGCCAGCCCTTCCCCAGTCGTACGCAGGTGCTTGGGAGCACCGTTTGCACCGAGAATCGCCACAGAAACCGCAGGGGTCGGAGTGTAGGAACCACGTGCGTCGATGCGAACATCAACCTTATTAGCGGCCAAGACTTCCAAGGCGGTGCGCCATGCGGGTTCGCTCAGCGCGTGGGTGTCACGACCGATAAAAAGCGGGCCGTTGAAACCCTGCTCGGCTCGGTAGTCAACAATCGCCTGGGTAATCGCAACGATGTGTGCTTCATTGAACTTGCCATCGAATGCGCTACCGCGGTGACCGGAGGTACCAAAAGACACCCGTTGATCGGGGTTTGAGGGATCCGGCTCAACGTCGTAATACGCAGAAATCAGCGCATCAATATCAGTAAGGTCTTCGGGAAGGGCAACAGTGCCAGCTCTTTCATGCATGCTTTCAGTCTGCAATGTTTCCCTAAACCGTGCAACGTATTTCACGATAAGGGACAGATCCACTGCGCAAACAGATTGGCCTACTCACACGCTTTACTCCCTTGCGTTAAACTCAATGTGTATGTCGCCCCAGCAACGACGCAGCGCGACATGCATGGAAGACAAAGGAGAACCCCATGGGCTGGTTGGATTCGATCGAGCACAATCGCTGGCTGTCAGCACAACTTCAAGCATTGATCGCAGAAGCAAAAGTGAGTACGACGCCTTCGGGGTTTAGTGAAGGTCCAGACGGCGAGGAACCCAGCGAACGCGATCAATTCACCCTCAGCGCTCGAATGCTCCACGCTTTTTCCTTGGGAACGCTTCTTGGCCTTCCCGGTTCACGACGCTATGCCGACCACGCGACTAAGACTCTTCGCCGCGTCATCCACGATCATCTTCAAAAGCTTCCCGAAGCGACTGCCACCGACGATCCGGAAACCATCAATTCCGATGAATACAAGGCTGAGGTGCGCAGCGGAGAGATCGACTACCAGCTTGATAACGCACTGCTCATCAGTGCGAGCGCGGCGGCGACGGTTGCCAATCGCCCCAGTGCCCACGAGCTCCTCCTTGAGGCCCTCCACGAGCAAGAGCGCCGTTGGCTTGCCCCCAACGGACTGGTCTACGGAGCCATTGCCTCGGGAAGCACACAGCACAAGGCACCGATCATTTCCCTTGGAACCCTTGCTTCGACCGCCGAGGCGTACCTAGCAGCTGCCGAGGCAACCGCCGACCCCATATGGATCGACCGAGCCGAATCCATCACCCGTACGGTCGTGCAGATGGGGAGCGAGGCCTCGTGGAGGGTGGGCGAATACATCGATATCGAGGAGCTCTCCCCTGTTCCCCAAACCGAGGCCGACTGGTCGAAGAAATGGGAGCATTGGTCTGCAACTCCGGTGCTTGAAGGCGTGCAGATCGGCAGCTTACTGCGCTGGTCCCGGCTGTGCATTCAGGTTCGCGCAGCCTTGAGGTCCCTGGGGCGTAAGAGCGATGACACGCTTCTCGAGGCCGGGCAAGACTTCTTCGAACGAGCACGCGTTGATGGATGGCGTAAGAAGGGCTACGCGGGATTCGTGACCTCGGTGGGCTTCGAGCATCACGAGGCAGAAATTCTGGACGACCGACACTTCATGTGGGTCGCCTGCGAAGGCGTCTGCGCCGCGGTATCACTGGCACGAGCACTGCGCGATGACGGTGCCAGCGAAGGTGAAGTCGAGCACTACGAGCACTGCTACCGCTCGTGGTTGGATTTCATTAACGATGAGCTTATTGTCCAGCCCGGACAGTGGTTGCATGCCTTGTCCTTTGACAATGAGCGGATTGAAGAGTCGAGGCCTCGCAGTGGCGATATCGCTTGGGCAATTCAGTGCGTTTTGGTTGGCCGAGTGCCGATGTGGCCACCTTTTGCTTCCGCAATTTCCCGAGGCCTTTTGGACCATCCAGAAGAGGCGCCAGCTGACCGCCGTTCGTGGGTACCTTTCCGTCGCCACCGCTGAGAAATAAAGGGATCGAGGACATATTCGGAAAGACGAATGTGCGAATAGATCAAGATCCGCTATGATTGGCGGGTCTGGAGGGCTGACCGAGTGGCCGAAGGTGACGGTCTTGAAAACCGTTGTGTCAGCAATGGCACCAGGGGTTCGAATCCCTTGCCCTCCGCTGTACCGGCAATGCTGAGCATCCCAGCGTGCGCATTTCGCACGCGAAGGGAAAATGCCTTAGAGTAGTCGGCACTGGAGACGTCGCATAGTCCGGTCGAGTGCGCCTCCCTGCTAAGGAGGTAGGGGTTCACGCCCCTCGCGGGTTCAAATCCCGCCGTCTCCGCAAACAGCCCCGTGATTCCGTTGGAATCGCGGGGCTTCGTTATACCCAGAACATGCAGCATACAAATAGCTATTAGTCAACCACTTTTTTGAAAGAAGTAGTTTGAAATGACTAATTCCACAAGCAATTGCCCGGCGATTCTTCGAACTGTAGATTAGACATTGAATCCCTATAAATTGTGCGATTGAGAGAGATTTTCGATGTCACATCCCAAACTCTTAAAAACGCGCGCGCGAGCGGCGGGTGTTGCAACTCTTGCAGCAGCCTCGCTTCTGTTGACTTCCTTCACTCCGTTTAACGGTAGTGTCGCGGCAGACAACACCAGCGCAAGCGAAACCACCCAGGCAGCCTCGGCCTCAGGAGCTGAGAACGCTAGCGACGCTAGCGCCTCCGCATCCGAGCAGGCGGCAGCCTCCGACTCACAGGCCCCTGTAGCAGGCGGAACTGAGGCAAACACCTCGGATACCTCTGCAGAGGCAAACCAGCCTCGTTCACGTCGCGCGCGCGCGACCAGCTCGAAGCCGGCAACCCTGGCAATGACGGTCACGAACGATAGTTCCACCCTTGCAATTCGTGACAAGCAGATCACGACGATCAACTACTCCTGCTCGTCGGTGACTACCCCCTGTGAAGGCGCAAGCATCGAAGTGCTGCTTCCTGCGCCCGTTACCCCTGCGGGTACGGCGCTGACAGACAAGCTCTACACTGCAGTCGCCGTGACAGGTTCGACGGTTCTGCGCACCGAGCAGAGCATCGTTGCGGGCAACCCAAGGATGAAGAGACTCGTCTTCCCCTTGCAGAAGTCGATCCCCGCAGGAACCTCCGACCGTATCCAGATCACCTGGAACTACGACGGCAACGATGCGCCGAACAACTCAACGACCACCCAGCAGGTAAACTTCACGGCTACCAACGCTGACTCTATCGATGACTCAAAGACCACCAAGTGGACCGCGGACACCGATATCGCCATCGAGAAGAGCGGTTCGACAAACCCGAATAGCTACCCTGCTGTCGGCGGCGAAACAACCTATAAGCTGCGTTATGGCTACCAGCAGATCGACCAAACCGACCCCAATAAGGTTGGCATCCGCTGGAATGGTTCCTCACTGAAGAATGGTGTTAACGCCACCGGCTTCGTGCAGGTCCAGGACATTAAGGTCGTCGATCCGCTTCCTGCAAAGGCAGTATTCGTCTCCGCTACCAACGGCGGCGTTTACGATCCAGCAACCCACACTGTTACGTGGTCCTATGACAAGTGGGCGTGGCAAAACCCCATCGAGTCCCTCGTTACCGTGAAATACCCCGAAGGTTCAGTCACGACGGCCGACACGGTCACGAACAAGGCCACCATCACGGCTGCGGTTCAGAATGACCCCACAACCGTCATGACCAAGAGCTCTGAAATCACCCACGGTTTCGCGGTTCGTAAGCCTGGTGGTCGCGTTATTAAGATTGGTAACGACAACCAGTACCAAGTTCGTAAGGGACTCACTCAAT
>CALIZH010000156.1 GCA_938028585.1 uncultured Actinomyces sp.
CCGAAGGCGTACTTGGCACCTTTCGAAGACGGTCGACGCTACGGGCTGATTGCCGAATGCAACATCGTTGCAACAAACGGTCTTTCGGAGGCCCAGCTCGATACCTTCTTC
The DNA here is from genome assembly GCA_938028585.1 of uncultured Actinomyces sp. Lineage (GTDB taxonomy): Bacteria > Actinomycetota > Actinomycetes > Actinomycetales > Actinomycetaceae > Pauljensenia. Next base: position 112 of record CALIZH010000156.1, read on the forward strand.
GAAACTTCAATGTCGATGATCATGGGTTTCTTCTCCGATCTTGAAGAAGCCCTTCCCGAATTCGTCACGTGGAGTGATGAAGATTCGGATCGAGAATCATCGAGCGAGGCGAACACCATCTCGCTCCACCAGGGAGATCGATCATGAGCACGCTTCCAGGCCCCTATCCCGTACCCAAGGATTCGATCACGCCGTACAAGGTGACTTTCGATCGCTTAATGCGCACGCTTTCTGAGCTGCAGTTCCAGGCTGATGTTTTGGCGGAAAACCGCGCTGCTGGCGCCGTTTTCGACGGGGTACCTTTCCTGCTCAGCATGGATTCTTCCGAGCGCTTCCTGTCGATTCGCGCGGTCTGGGATACCGACTTCGAGGCCGAAAAGGCCGGCCATCCACTTTTCGCCGCAGCTGATTCATGGAACCGCGAGAAGTATTTCCCAACGGTTTATTGGATGCTAGATCCCGCCGGCTCTCTTCAGGTATGTGCCGATTTCGCCGTTGACACTTCTGCCGGCCTTTCGGACCAGCAGCTCACCGACCACTTGGGCGCTGGCATTTCAACCGGAATTGACGCAATCCGCTACATGCAAGAGGCCGCAACCCAGACCTTGGGTTGGGTCGCTCCGGAGGCGACTCCCTATTCTGCTTCGCCCGAAGCCTCGGCCCCCGCTGAGTCCTTCGCGCATCCTCAGCCGGGTAGTCCTGCCTCCACTGATAGCGAGGCCGAGGGTCGCTCTGCTCATAGTGGCGCCGCTTTCGGGCTCTGATGGATTCACGCTCTGAGGACCTGCTCGAGATCATCCGTTCCCGAGGCACGCAGGGACAGTTTGTCGATTACCGCTGCCTTCCTGCCCAAGATGCGCTGAATTCGCCGTGGCCCGAGTGGATTCCCACCCCTGTTGTATCTACATGGCGTCAAAGCGGAGTTGATGAACCGTGGCTTCATCAGGTGCAAGCCCTTGAATCGATCCATTCTGGACGCGATGTTGTCATTGCGACCGGTACGGGATCGGGCAAATCTCTGGTCGCATGGACACCGATTCTTTCAGACCTGGTTCAAGCCGATGATTCAAACAGGATCTCCGATATTCACCGGCGACCAAGCTGCCTTTACCTCTCACCAACCAAAGCACTTGCAGCAGACCAGCTTCATTCACTGAACCGTCTTGTTGACGGCCTCGAACATGGCGCTGCCCTTGCACTTGCCGATGGGGATACTCCCCGTGAAGCCAAGGAATGGGCTCGCGCAAACGCCGATATCGTCCTGACGAACCCGGACTACCTGCACTACGTCATGCTCCCCCGTCATGAGCGCTGGACTCGCTTTTTAGCATCGCTGCGCTACGTGATTGTTGACGAAATGCACCAGTGGCGAGGAGTCAGCGGTAGCCACATTTCTCTGGTTTTACGCCGACTTCTCAGAATTGCGCGCCACCTTGGTGCAGACGTCCAGGTCATTATGATGTCCGCGACTTTGGCCGATCCGCAATCCGTTGCTCAGACAATGATTGGCCGCGAGAACATCGATGCGATCACAGACGATACTTCCGGGCGCGGAACTCACCACATCTTTATGTGGGAGGGCCGCGAGGTGCCACGTGAAGAAGATGTATCAATTGATGCCTTCCTTTCTGCTCTTCGCGCTGCCGAAGCCGGCGAAGAAACGGTTCTTGAAGCTCCAACTCAGCGCCTTTCCGCCCAAACAGAGGCTTCGCTTCTGTGCGCGGAACTTATTCGCGCCGATGCTCGCCTGCTGACCTTTGTTCGCTCACGCGGTGGTGCCGAGGCCGTCGCCGCCCAAACCCGCGACAAACTCCGCGACGCTCCAGAATTAGCCTCGACCGTCGCTGCGTATAGAGGAGGTTTCCTTCCCGAAGAACGACGCGCCTTAGAATCTGCACTGCGTTCGGGTCGATTACGAGCACTTGCAACGACTTCAGCCTTAGAAATGGGTATCGACATCTCTGGGCTTGATGTCACTATCACCGCGGGTTGGCCTGGGACTCGCGCATCATTTTGGCAACAGGTTGGGCGCTCCGGACGTGCCGGGGCAGATGGTATTTCTGTTCTTATTGCTGGTGACAACCCCCTTGATTCTTTCCTTGTTCATCACAGCGATGAGATTTTTTCCCCTGTCGAGGCAGCGGTATTAGATCCTCAAAACCCCTGGGTTTTGCGCGACCACCTGTGTGCTGCGGCTGCCGAACTTCCTCTTCATGAGGACGAGGCGGTCGCAGTTTTCGGAAGTGGAGCTCCCGCCCTTTTAGCTGAGCTCGGTCAGGAAGGGCTACTAGTCCATCGAAGTGGCGGCTGGCGCTGGAATGTCAGCTCTTCTGATGGTCCATGGGAGGAAATCCAGATCCGCGGCAGTGGTGGCGATGTTCAAATTGTCGATACACGAAGCGGAAGCATCATCGGTTCTGTCCCCCAAGATTCCGCGGATTCGCAGGTGTTTCCCGATGCGATCTACGTGCATCAGGGACGAACCTTCCACGTCCTCTCTCTCGAAGAAGGCCCCACACGTATCGCCTACGTCGAAGAAGTCCGCACACCGCTCAGGACCAGGGCGCAAGATGCAACCTCATTGCGGGTTATCAGTGTTGATGAAGAATGGGTCAGCCCAGATTCTCTTGTTCACTGGTATCGAGGAACTGTTGATGTCACCCGTCAGGTCACCGATTTCGACCTCCTTCGACTTCCAGGGCTGGAATACATCTCAAATACTCAACTCGATATGCCGGAGCGCACTTTACGCACCCAAGCCTGCTGGTACACCTTGAGCCCAGCAACAATGGCAGCGATCGGGATCGATAAAGGCGATGTCTTAGGGACGCTCCACGCAGCAGAGCACGCCTCGATTGCTCTTCTTCCCCTACTGGCAAATTGCGACCGTTGGGATTTAGGTGGGCTTTCGACAAATCTCCACACGGATACCGATTTACCAACTGTTTTTGTTCACGATGCTTATCCGGGTGGAGCGGGCTATGCGCATTACGGTTTCGCCCACGCACGTGTTTGGATGGAACGCACCTGTCAGGCTGTTTCCGAGTGCCAATGCCATGACGGATGCCCCCGGTGTATCCAGTCTCCGAAGTGTGGAAACGGGAATGAACCGCTCTCAAAGTCCGGTGCAGAGCTCCTCTTGAGCTTCCTCGTCGAGCATTCGCCTTTCGAAGAAATTCCCAGAAAACTTTCAGATACAAAATAGTATCCACACAGTATGACTTCCTATATTTAAGTCATCGAGAGTTGGACCCCACTTAAGTGGGGATGCCACACCGAAAGACTTTTCGGGAAACTCGCACTGTGTTGATGGGATGCTTGAGGGGCCAGCCGGGGGGCAGGCCCCTCAAGTGCATCTAAAGCACCTTCATTATCAACTCCCGCTCGAGCCGAGCGAAAGACATTCCATCCCCACCCACTGCTCACACGCACCGTGACGATCGTGTCGACACTTTCGCAGTGACATGAGCTCAGTATTGCTCCGTTTTCTTGAGCAACCTCATTTGCTACACGACAGGCTTTTTCCTCAACCGATTCCCACTGAGCCGTTGCGGAAACATCTGCTCCCGCCAAGGCACTGAGATCCGCAATATTCTGGGCTCGATTCCCCGCCGCAAGGAGAGCAATATACGCAAGTGCGCTGCAGGCAAGAACGGCTAGGGCAGCCAGAACTCCAACCACCATGATTGTCCCGGACCCTTCATCCGAATCCGTTTTCGCGCCCATTCTCAATCACCGCCAACCACGGTGCTTTCGCGCAACATCTGATACCTGCACTGCGCGTTCAAACCGATCATTCCCGCGGGGCCTCTATAGGGAGCTTGCGCCTTTCCGTAGACCCACCTTTCGTCTGCGGAGAACTCAAAGTGAGCCCCTGATATTCGAGCGGACATCACTTGCGCAGTTTCCTGCCCGTTCCCTCCACGAGCACTTTCGCGAATGCCCACCGAAAGCGCAGTACACAGATTCTGGGTGGTCATAGCAGCAGCGAAGACCGAGAGCACAAGTGCAATCATGATGACTACCGAGAAGGTTCCCAGAGCA
>CALIZH010000157.1 GCA_938028585.1 uncultured Actinomyces sp.
TGGAAGACTCCCTGTCTAACTATCGCAAGACCCGCGCCAAGCTGGATGATTTGGCCACGCCGCGTTCTGGCGACAAGCCCTTGCACCCCCAGTACGTGGCGAAGATGATCGACAAGCTGGCGGCGGATGACGCAGTGTTCCTGCCCGATGTGGGTTCTCCGGTTATCTGGGCCGCGCGTTACCTGAAGATGAACGGGCGGCGGTCCTTGATCGGGTCCTTTATTCACGGCTCTATGGCGAATGCGCTGCCTCAAGGTATCGGCGCGGCCGCTTCGCATCCGGGACGCCAGGTCGTGGCCCTGTCCGGTGACGGCGGGGTAGAGATGCTGCTGGGTGAACTTTTGACCGCGGTGCAGAACAAACTGCCGGTGAAGGTCGTGGTCTTCAACAACTCTTCGCTGAACTTCGTAGAGCTAGAGATGAAGGCCAGTGGTTTCGTCACTACCGCCACCGGCCTGGGTTCCCACGATTTGGCCGCCATCGCCACGGCTTGCGGCATGAGGGGATACCGGGTGACGGCTTCGGACCAGCTGGAATCCGTGATGCGTCAGGCTTTCGCCGAGCCCGGCCCGGCCCTGATTGATGTGCGTGTGGAACGCCAGGAACTGACCATCCCGCCTTCGGTAAAGCTGTCCCAGGCCAAAGGTTTTGCGCTGTACGCCATGCGGACCTTGCTGTCGGGTCGCGGGGATGAACTGGTAGAGCTGACCAAGGCTAACGCTCGCCAGATTATCTGAGGCTGAACACCACAGAAGAGGCCCCGCGGGAGTTTTCCTTCGGGGCCCCTTTGCTGTGTCGTTTAGCAGGGTGTGATGCTGTTATTGTCTATAGCTATCGGGCATGTTATCTAACTTGGCAATCCAATATGTGACTGCCACCGGGCTGTTTCCGAGTTTCGTAAAACGGTCGGAGCTAATTCGTGAACTGGCTCGCTGGGTTTGTCGTCATTGCGAGTCAACTGCTTTAGCTGGTCAATCAGCTGAGAGTTCTGCGCGGTTTCAGACGGCGCAGCCTGCGCCGCAGGGTCTGGGCCAAGGGCGTGGCCACGGGAAAAACGCATTGTCCCGGAGAAACCAAGTTCCTCCGGGACAATTCCTTAGTAGCGGGGGCCAGATTTGAACTGACGACCTCCGGGGTCTGCACCTCTTTTTAATGAAACAGTGAGATACAGCCGAGCAATCGTTGCTATCGTGCGGTAACTGTCCCGTTATCCTTCCCTAAAGATACTTGAAGTTACCGGCATATCCCCATGAAAGATAGGGAATAAGGTAGGGACTACTTTTCCTCCCTACGCCGTGCTCGGGCTGCCTCGTACAGCGTTGTGAGGTCTGACAGGTCTGAGTATGCCTGAGCGTTCACATCGACCGAGTGGCCGAGCGTTCGAGCACGCAGTAGCGCGTCTACGTCCGTGCGGTACATGGTGTTGAGGGTGGTTCTCCAGACGTGGGTGCGGTAGGTCTCCAACAGAGGCACTCCGCAGTCGCGAGCCAGATCCTTATAGAACGCCTTGAGAGCCTTCTGAGCGTTGTATCTGTCCCACTCGGTGTCCGGGTTGAGCGGTGCGCCCACAACATAGGCTCCCCCGACCTCATCTCGTCTACGGATGAGGTGCTCATAGACCGCAGGCTCGACGAGAGCCGCGACGCGGGTGGTGCCAGTCTTGGCGTTTTCAGCCCGAATAATGCACGCTGGGCGGTTTTGGTCGTCGGTGATGATGTCGTCCCACATGAGAGTTCTTGCCTCGCTCACACGCAGCCCTGTGGCCATTTGGAGCAGGGTTAGGTCGATGCAGCAGCGGTGGACGGCAACGCGGTCTGCCAGCGTGTACCGGCCTCGCTTGGGCGGTACCACACCCTCGGCAGGGTTGAGGGTGAGCAGGTGGGTGAGCACGCGGTCATATTCGGCTGAGGTGAGTGCTCGCCCTCCTTCAGGGCGCGTGGTCTTTTTGACCGTTCCTAGGTCGATCCGTGCGCCTGCGAGAGGGTTGAATTCAATGACATCGTCTTTGATGAGTTCTTCGAAGAAGTACCTGCTGGCTACTCCTTTGGCGTGCCTGCCGCTTTCTGCGCCGTGCTCAGCAGCGATGCCCTTGAGCAGTTCTTCGATGGTGCGCCTGCGGGCAACTGAGGCGATGGAGTACCCCTTGAACGCCTCAGTGAGGTAGGTCAGCACGGTCTTGTAGCGGGCCTTGGAGTTGGGCGACAGGCGTGAGGACTCGGTGATGATGGGTTTGGATACCGTTTCCAGATATTCGGTCGCAAGCGATGATGGTTTCCACGTGCCTCCGGTCCCTCCCTGTGCGAGTAGTTCGGCGGCTTTTGCGTGCGCACGTGCACGGGCCTCGCCTTTGGTTGAGCCTGTAGTGTCACGCGAGAGGAGACGACCATCCTGGAGTCTGATTTTCCATTGGATGCGGTATTTGCCGTTGGCAAGACGGACCGGGGTCACGGAGTCGATTGTGTTGGTTCCTGAGGCGATTTGAAGTCTAGGCATACCTTAATTATACATAGGGACTAGCAATTGTGGTTCAATTTAACGCTGATGTGTTGCCAAAGTTAGGTACGATGTGGTATTGTCTTAGTAGACTATAAGGGATGTCGAAAGACCAAGTAGGCGTGGCCTCCGTCGCCACAAAACCAAGCGATGTAACACCCGTTGCAACCGAGGGATCCCACTCGGGTCGCCTAGATCCTCTATATCTAGGAGACCTCAATGTCTACCCCTACTACCCTCGTTACCCCTGCTGCTCTCACTGCTGAAGAAGCAGCGATCTATCTCGGCCTGTCCCGTCAGACGCTTGCAAATTGGCGAGTTCGTGGCCTAGGGCCCGTGTACTCGCGTCTTGGAGGCACTGGCCGTCCTCGCATCGTGTACCTCGTTGAGGACCTTGATGCATTTCTCCGTGCCAACCGCGTTGAGACGACGGGAGGCCAGCGATGAGCATAAAAAATCACCCCGGCACTCCCACTGAGGAGAGCACCGAGGTGAAACGTTTTGCTGATGCCAATTCTACCACGCCGTTGGTGAATGACACAACGGTGCCAATGTTCGATCAGCTCGTTCGTCAAGAGGTCAAGATCTTCCTCGGCACGGATCAAAGCGCATATGGCCCTGAAGATGCGGGGAGCGCACTGCTTGACCGGATCAACAAGCGTCTGATCAGTGAGAACACGAAGCATGAACTCAGGGGCGGACTCGCTCATCGTCCGCTCAAAGTGCTTCCGCCTTCGGTAATCGCGACGTGCATCCTCAACCGCGAGCTGCGGCACACGGGTCTGATCGGTGAGTCAGAAGCGACGGCTGAGCTGATGACCTACGAGGACGCGGGGCCTGACGAGGGCCTGTATGTGCCTGCCGATCAGCACATCCGTCGCCTGGCTCGTCAGTACCACTACACGATCTCATCCAAGGATCTCAATGCCGTCGTGGAGTGTGTGCGCGATTCGGTGTCGCTGCTCAAAGAGAGCGAGGACAGCGATGTCGTGGCATTGGCGAACGGATTGTTCAATCTACGCACTAAGGAGCTGCGTCCGTTCTCGCCCGATGTCGTCCTCAGGTCGAAAGCCTCTGTTGCTTTCCGTGAAGATGTCACTACGTGCCCGGTGATCGATGGCTGGAGCATTGACGAGTGGATCAGGGAGCTTGCGAACAATGATCCCCAGGTCGAACAACTGTTCTGGGAGATTATTGCTGCTTTGTTCCGTCCCGAACATCCGTTTCAGAAGGCTGCGCTCTTGTACTCCCCTACTGGATCGAATGGTAAGGGCACTTTTCTTGAGCTGCTGCGTCATCTTGTCGGGGTCGATCGAGTGGCTACTCTTTCGATCTCTGATTTTGGAGAGCAGTTTCTTCCTGAGGCGCTGTGCAGTGCTTTTGCTGTTCTTTCGGATGAGAACGAGGTTGGCGATTTCTTGCGGAAAGCTGGAGCGTTCAAGGCGTGGGTGACTCATGACTGGATCCGGATTAACGTTAAGTACGGCCCAGCGAGGAGCGTTAAGGGCCGTGGCCTGTGCGTCTTTTGTGTCAACGAGCTGCCCTCATCCAAGGACAAGTCTGAGTCTCTCTACCGTCGCTTCGTCGCCATTCCGTTCTTGAAGCGCTATGTTGGCGCGGATGAGAACAAGGCGATCAAGAACGACTATGTGAAGCAGCCTG
>CALIZH010000158.1 GCA_938028585.1 uncultured Actinomyces sp.
TGGGGCGAAGGAATTCCTTCGCCCCACACGGCATAAAAGTTTTGAGTACGCGTTGTCTAACGCGCCCTCAGCGCGAGGTCACTCCTCGTCGGAGCCCTCAGAGGCCTGGGCCTCGTCATCATCGCGACGACGGCGTGTGCGCGTACGGGGACGACGCTCACGGCGTTCACGACGCTCGGGGCGCTCTGAACGCTCACGGCGGCGAGGCTGCTCATCGCTGGCCTCGAGCTCACCGGTTTCGCCATCAACGACGGCGTAGAGGCTGAGCTTGCCGCGGTCGCCGATCTCGTGGATCTCAACCTCGACCTGCTGGCCAACCTGAAGGACATCATCGACAGAGTCGATGCGCTTACCGCCGACCAGACGACGAACCTGCGAGATGTGCAGGAGGCCGTCCTTGCCGGGGGTCAGGGAAACAAAGGCACCGAAGGAAGTCGTCTTCACGACGGTTCCCACGAAGCGCTCCCCCACCTCGGGCATCTGCGGGTTGGCAATCTGGTTGACCATCGCGCGTGCGGCTTCTGCGGCCTCACCGGTCGATGCACCGATGTAGACGGTTCCGTCGTCCTCGATGGTCAGTTCGGCGCCGGTGTCTTCCTGGATCTGGTTGATCATCTTGCCCTTGGGGCCAATGACTTCACCGATCTTGTCGACGGGGACCTGGACCGTGATGATGCGAGGAGCGTAGGGGCTCATCTCATCGGGGGCGTCGATTGCCTGCTCCATCAGATCAAGGATCTGCAGGCGTGCGTCGCGGGCCTGTGCCAGTGCGCCACGCAGCACCTGGGAGTCGATGCCATCGAGCTTGGTGTCCAGCTGCAGGGCGGTGATGAACTCACGGGTACCGGCGACCTTGAAGTCCATATCGCCGAAGCCGTCTTCAGCACCGAGGATATCGGTCAGGGTCACGGCCTTCTGCTTGCCATCAACTTCACCGGTCATGAGGCCCATTGCGATACCTGCGACGGGTGCGCGCAACGGCACACCAGCCTGAAGCAGCGACAGGGTCGATGCACACACGGAACCCATCGAAGAGGAGCCGTTGGAGCCCATGGTCTCAGAGACCTGGCGGATTGCGTAGGGGAACTCTTCGCGCGAAGGAATCACGGGCTTGAGAGCGCGCTCTGCGAGGTCACCGTGGCCAATTTCGCGGCGCTTGGGCGAACCCACGCGGCCGGTTTCGCCGGTCGAGTAAGGCGGGAAGTTGTACTGGTGCATGTAACGCTTCGCCGTAATGGGCGAAAGGTTATCCAGCTGCTGCTCCATGCGGAGCATAGCCAGGGTCGTCACACCCAGAATCTGGGTTTCACCACGCTGGAAGAGAGCCGAACCGTGGACGCGAGGAAGAACCTCGACCTCGGCGCTCAGGGAGCGGATGGTACGCAGCGAACGGCCATCCATACGGATTTCTTCGCGCAGGGTGCGGTTACGAATGGTCTGCTTTTCCAGAGAACGGAATGCAGCCTTGAGTTCCTTTTCGCCCTCGGGGAACTGCTCGGAGAGCGCTTCGAGCATATCGGCCTTGACCTGGTCGACGGCCTCTTCGCGGGCGAGCTTGCCTTCAGTGAGAAGAGCCTTGGCGAGCTTATCGCCTACCCACTGCTCAACTGCTGCGTACTGCTCATCGGAGTAATCCAGGAAGATCGGGAATTCAGCGGTTTCCTTGGAGGCAACCTCTGCAACCTTCATCTGAGCTTCGCACAGTGCACGAATGAAGGGCTTTGCGGCCTCGAGGCCGTCAGCCACGACATCTTCGGTCGGCGCAACGGCACCTGCCTGAATGAGATCCCATTCGTTTTCGCCGCCGCCGGCTTCAACCATCATGATGGCGACGTCTTCAGAACCGTCTTCGGTGGTCACAATGCGACCGGCGACAACGATATTGAAGACGGAACGCTCCATCTCCGACCAGCGCGGGAATGCGACCCACTGGCCGTCGATGAGGGCCAGACGGGTACCTGCGATGGGGCCAGAGAAGGGAAGACCAGCAATCTGGGTCGACATCGAGGCAGCATTAATTGCCAGGACGTCGTAGGCATCGTTGGGGTGTGCAGCCAGAACGGTTGCGACAACCTGAACCTCGTTGCGCAGGCCCTTCTTGAAGCCGGGGCGCAGCGGACGGTCGATCAGGCGTGCTGCCAGAATCGCTTCGGTTCCGGGACGGCCTTCGCGACGGAAGAACGATCCGGGGATACGGCCGGCCGCGTAGGAACGTTCTTCAACGTCAACGGTCAGCGGGAAAAAGTCAAACTGATCCTTGGGCTGCTTGCCCACGGTGGTCGCGGACAGAACCGCGGTTTCATCATCGAGGTAGGCCATGGCCGCACCTGCGGCCTGCTTGGCGAGGCGGCCCGTTTCAAAACGCACAACGCGCTTACCGAAACGGCCATTGTCGATGATCGCCTCTGCTGAGACGATATCTTCGCCTTCCATCATATGTGTGTTCTCCTTGAACTGATCTATTTCACACTACTTCGGCGTTCGTATCGGCCTTCGATCGAAGTCCACGGCTTTTGTCCGGCTCTTCCCACATCTGTAGGCGCCAGAGAAGCCGTAAACCACTGTCGAAAACCGCGCACGATTACGCCCTATCCAAAGTATTGAGTTATCGCATGCGCACTTCGCCCACACGTAGTGATCCGGCTCGATTCCAACATGGAATCGAGCCGGACTAAAATCAGCGGCGCAGGCCCAGTCGTTCGATCAGCGAGCGGTAACGCTCAATGTCGATCTCGGCGAGGTAGCCAAGAAGGCGACGACGACGACCAACCAGCAGCAGCAGACCACGACGAGAGTGGTGATCGTGCTTGTGAGTCTTGAAGTGCTCGGTCAGGTCCTTGATTCGCTGGGTCAGCAGCGCAATCTGAACCTCGGGGGAGCCGGTGTCACCTTCGTGGGTGGCGTACTCGGCGATGATCTGGTCCTTAACGTCCTTGCTCAGTGGCACAGGCTTCTCCTTATAACTCGTTGCACGGAGCCACAGGGCGTTCCCTGTGCATACAATCCGTGGCCGACATGACGGCTTAGACTAGTTTAGCATCCCATCTTCAGGCTTTAGTCGTGATCTGCAGCACGAGCGTCAACCTGAAGACTGAAGCACGAGGCGCTTAACGTGCAGTTACAGCCTTGGGATCCACTCGGGTGGGCACTCCAACGCCAAGAACGTAGGCGCTAATTCTTAGATCCTCATCCATTTGAGATAGCAATGCGTCCAAGGATTCAAAGGATTCCATGGGTCGAATACGGCTCACAAACATAATGGAGACATTTTCGCCGTAGAGGTTCAGGTCACTGCGCCCCAAGACATGCGCTTCAACGGTTCGCACTTCACCGTCAAACTGCGGGTTCGTTCCCACCGAAATGGCTGCAGGCAGGAATTCAGCTGCCCCACCATCACCAATATGACGCACGAGCCAGCCGGCATAAACTCCATCTCCGGGAACGACACCTTCAATGTCATTGCAGAGGTTTGCGGTGGGGAATCCCAACTCGCGCCCACGCTTATAGCCGTGTTCAACCGTCCCGCGGATGCGGTGAAGATGTCCCAACACGCGAGCGGCCCCTGAAACATCTCCCTCTTCCAGAAGCTGTCGAACCCACGACGATGACCAGCGCCGTCCTTCAGGAGCAGTCACATCATCCACCGAGGTAACGGAGAATCCGAATTCTTCTCCAAGTGCCGAGAGGGTCTCTAGATCACCCGAATTATTCCGACCAAAGCGGAAGTCCTTGCCGACAACGACTTCGGCAGCTCCCAGCGCATCAACCACATATTTTTCAACGAATTCACGGGGAGTCAAGGTGTAAACGGATTCGTCGTAGTGAATGACAAAGGTCGCATTCAATCCGGTAGCAGCCATGGCATCCAAGCGGTCACGCAAAGGCGAGATCAGCTTGAGAGGGCTATCCGGATTGTGCACCTGACGTGGATGCGGATCGAAGGTACAAGCAATCGCCTGAACCCCCATCGCACGTGCGTCGGTGACAGCAGCAGAAATCACCTTGCGATGCCCTTCGTGCATCCCGTCAAAGTTGCCGATCGTGACAACTGAAGTCAATCCCTTAGGAATCTCGTCTAAGGAACGCCAAATCTCCACTGTGGTTACTTTCTAGAAAACAAGAACTGTTGCGAAACGATTGTCAATAATCTTGAGAAGTCCAAGTACTTCCCCATCACCCCGACAGGCAGCAATCGGTCCATACTCACCAAGCTGAGATCCGGGGAAATACTCCTCAACGAAACGAAGGACCTCGCCCGCTTCGCGACGCGGAGCTTGCCCGTGCGAGAAGGCACCGGCCTCGGCCTCGGAAAGAAGAAGGCAAGGGAACATTTCCCGCGCGGCGTCACTCAGGGAGGTCAACGGAAGAGGTGCCTCTCCCCCACTCTGCGCCGCGGCCTCGTCCAAGGACTGCAAGGTATGGGCACAGTCAATTGAGAACTCGCCAACTCGAGTGCGGCGTAAAGAGATCAAATGAGCGCCGCAACCCAACGCATTTCCAAGATCGCGCGCAAGGGCACGGATATAGGTTCCCGCCGAGCACTCGACGATCAGATTGAGGTCAACACAATTGACGTGAGCGCTCTTGCCCTCCAAAGCGTATTCCACCCGGTGAGAGCGAGGCTGCCCTTGCGCTTCCAGTAGGGAAATTTCTACTTTTCGAGGCTGAAGTTTGACGTCCTCACCAGCACGGACCCTTGCGTAGGCACGTTTTCCATTGACCTTGATAGCGCTAACCGCAGAGGGGACCTGAGAAATAGTTCCGCGGAAATGCGAAAGTACCGCTTCAATTTCCTCATTGCCGAGGCCGTCGCAGCCTTTGGCCGACGTTACTTCACCTTCCGCGTCTTCGGTTGTCGTTTCGACACCAAAACGCACCTGCGCTTCATAACGTTTGGAATGATCAGTAATCCACGTGAGCAGACGTGTTGCTTTGTTGATTCCAAGGACAAGCACTCCCGTAGCCATTGGATCCAACGTGCCCGCGTGACCAACTCGGCGCGTATGAGCTAAACGCCGGGTACGCGAAACGACGTCGTGGCTGGTAATCCCTTGGGGTTTATCAACAATCAGCAGCCCTGAAACAGCATCAGTGGAGGCAGCAGACATTAACGTTCGTCCTGCTCTTCTTCCTCTTCAGGCTTGCGATAGGGGTCTGCTTCACCCGCGTACTGCGCACCCTCTGCCTGCCGAGCAACCTCTTCATCATGAGCCCGCGCGGATGCGAGCGCGCTCTCCAGGGAAGCAACCGTCTCGGGAAGAGCATCAGGAATGAACTCGATACTTGGGGTCAGGCGAATTCCCAGTGCTTTACCAACCTCACTGCGAATCAAACCCTTTGCAGATTCGAAAGCACGAGCCGTCGCCGCGCGTTCTTCTTCGCCACCAAGAACCGTGTAGAAAATCGAGGCATGTTGAAGGTCGCCAGTGACCCGAACGTCGGTAATGGTGACGAAGCCAAGACGCGGATCTTTAATGCGTCGCCCCAAAAGGGAAGCAACAGTTTCTTGGATGCGATCTTGTACTTTACGAACTCGTGCTTCATCAGCCATGGCGTCCTCCTTATGGGATCAGGCGTTAACCTGCGGTTCGCGAAACACCTCATCGTACCCCACCCGCGGCCCGCGTTCCTGGTAAGCATCAGTACCTGCATGGCCCACGTTAATGACCAAAATTGGCTCGATATCCTCACCGGAGAAAAAATAGTCATGAAGAAGTTGCGCATCATCGGGATTCATAGGCCCGGTTTCCAAGCCTTGCGCGCGGAGGGCCAAAATCAGATACGCAACTTCAATCGTGGCCGATGTATGGGCCATAAGCGCGCGCATTTTGTCATTATCCGCAAGCAGCTTTTCATAGCGCTCCCCACGAGGGTGAAGCGACGGAAGGTCATGATGGAAATCCATTTTGGCGCCGCACACCAATACCAAAGGTGCGCCTTCAGCCTGCTCCCTGTTCCCCCGGGGAAGAGCGTCCAGCAGATGTCGTTTGGCT
>CALIZH010000159.1 GCA_938028585.1 uncultured Actinomyces sp.
CTTGCAATCCCGCCGATTATCGCAGGTGCATATTCCGGTGTGATCTCTTCTCAAGAATCATCCGATGCGGCGCGAGCGATCGGTCTGACTGAAGGTCAGATCCTCACACAGCTTGAGATTCCAGCGGGCGCACCACTGATTCTTGCGGGTGTGCGCTCAGCGGTACTCCAGGTGATCGCGACGGCCACACTGGCTGCATACACAGCGAACCTTGGATTGGGACGTTTCCTCTACACGGGGCTGAAGACGCGTGATTATGGACAGATGATCGGAGGCGCAATCGTTGTCGTTGCGCTGGCACTCGTCACCGACGCCATACTTGCAGGGCTCATACGTCTCCTGCGCTCCAGAACCCATTCAGATTCACAAACTTTATAACTTCATCACATTTGCTTACAGACTTTTACACTTAGAAGGCAAAACCAAAGGAGAGATAATGAAACGCTCTACTCTCGCCGCCGTTGTAGGGGCATTTACTGCCGTTGTACTCACCGCATGCAGCACAGGGAAGTCCCTCGAAGGTGGTGAAAAAGCAGAGGAAGGTGCGGCCTCGTCAAAGATTGTGGTTGGCTCCCAAGACTACTACTCGAATGAAATCCTGGCCGAGGTCTATGCCCAGGCGCTCGAAGGATCAGGCTTCACGGTCGAGCGTCAGCTGCGCATTGGTCAGCGCGAGGTCTACATGCCCGAGCTGGAATCCGGTTCGATCGATGTTTTCCCGGAGTACACGGGCAACTTGCTCCAGTACTTCGATAAAGACGCGAGTGCTCGTACGGATGCTGAGGTTTACCAGGCACTGGGCGCAGCCCTGCCCAAGGGATTGCGCGTATTGGACGAAGCCCCCGCAACCGACCAAGACTCCTATGTTGTCACCACTTCTTTCGCTTCCGAACACTCTCTCAATTCAATTGGTGATCTGGCGAACGCTGGACAGATCACTCTTGGCGGCAACTCTGAGCTTGCGACGCGTCCGTATGGGCCGAAGGGACTGGAATCGGAATACGGTGTGAAGGTTAATTTCACGCCGATCGAAGACTCGGGCGGACCGTTGACGGTAAAGGCGTTGAACGATGGCTCGATTCAGCTGGCGAACATCTACTCTTCCGACCCCGTTCTTGCAGACGGAAGTCTGACGGTCCTCAAGGACCCGAAGGGCCTCTTCTTGGCATCGCACGTTGTGCCAGTTGTTTCCACGAAGATCAACCAGGATGCAGCCGCTGTTATCAACAAGGTCAGTGGGGCTATGGATGCCAAGGACTTGATTGAGATGAACCGCCAGTCAACTGTCGAGGCTCAGTCTGCCTCCACTATCGCGTCGAAGTGGCTTGAATCGAAGGGCTTGCCGCACAAGTAAAGGCTTGATGCGCAAGCAAGGAACTTGCTGCACAAGTGAAGCGGACACTTCGCGCTTGCAGTGGTTGTTCGGGGTGCGGTTGTGCGGTGTCAGGTGCCGTCAGATCATCCCTAAATGCCACACGAAGTTGGTGAAAGACGCTGGATACTCAATCGATATACCCCTTGTCCCACAGCTGACTTGAGGTAGTTGGTATGGCCTCGAGCAAGTCGAGCCGTTGGGCAAGATCGATCTGAAGACGAGGCAAGTTCTTTAGCTGCTCCCACGAGTATCGAATGACATTCCATCCGCAGTCGCGCAGATCCTGTTCTCGACGAATCCACCGTTGTTTTGCGCGGTAGAGATCCTCATTCGTACTTCCCAGTTTGCTCATTCCATCGAATTCGATCGCGACGTCTTTCTCTGGAAGAGTGAAATCAATGAAGTGCCTTCCTGTACTGCTATTAATCTCGAACTGTGTCAGTACAGGACCGCTGTAGATGCTTCGGATCGCGTAGAGCATTGCTGCTTCGGCGGGATTATCGCATCCTGCATCTGCATTCTTCACAATGAGCTTCGCAGTGGATATTCCATATTTCCAGCCGTTTTCCTGAGCAGCAGATAATCGTTGAGAAAGCTCTTCACGCAGGTTGCGCTCGCGGATACGTGAGTCCCCTATGCGCTGTAGCGAAAAATCCGATTCGGTGTGCAGCACCATGCACATGGCAACAAAAGCCTCAAAGTGTTGCGACCCCATCGCGAGGCGAAGAGCAGCATCCAATTTGTCTTCTACTTGAACACCATTCTCTGTTAACCGGTGATCTGTCAGTGGAGGTCTGCGCAGTTTCCTCACCTTTACACGTGGAATGGTGAAACCTGAGTAGCGCACCGATGGGAGAGTGGAATTTGGATAGGGCTGAGGACACCAAAAGGTGATGTCATGGTTCGCTGACCACAGTGGAACTCCCTGGACACAAAGCGAGCTGGTTCCAACGAATACAATCCGCGGATCTCGTGATTGTGCGAGAGAAGCAATACGTGCACGATCAATGTATTGATTAACTTCCCACCGAGGTAATCCCGCCGAAATGGTCAGCATAAATCCGCGTTTCACCCTGACTTGTGAGTGAGATCTTCCGTCTATTGGTGCTAAATGAACTTCTCGTGTCGATCGGGAGAGCACGCTCCCTTCTGTCTCTTCTTCGTTCATCTATTCAGTGTTTAATAGCGGCGTCCAAACGTGCGAACTTTGGAAAAATCTGTGGAAAACGCCGATTGTATGTACACCCTATGGATTGCTTTTGGACGAATCGTATGAGTGGCGCTTATGGCTCGGCTGCTCCCGTTCGTTATCTCAGAAAAGTCACATGAAGTCGCTAAACGTCACGCGTTATAGCCTGTGTCATTTACCGACTTCCAGTGTCATTTTGAGAGTAGAGGAAGCGTGCCTCGGTGGTAAGTAAGGACGGACTTATGCATGAATGGTGCTCCACGGGTAGTTGGCGAATGTCACGCGTTATAGCCTGTGCCATTTGCCGACTTCGTGTGTCTGTTTTGCAAACGGGATTGGGCTGGTGTTCGTGAGAACACCAGCCCGATCCTGTTAATAAGTGTTTGAGTGATCAGTGCGCGTTGAAACCGTGCTCTTCCGCGCGCTGGTAGGAACGACGAATTTCTTCCTCGGCCTCTTCGCGTCCAACCCAGTGTGCGCCCTCAACGCTCTTGCCGGGCTCCAGGTCCTTGTAGACCTCGAAGAAGTGCTGGATTTCAAGACGGTGGAACTCTGAGACGTCTTCGATCTCGGTACGCCATGCTGCACGCTGGTCGGATGCGGGAACGCACAGGACCTTATCGTCACCGCCCTTTTCGTCGCGCATGCGGAACATGCCCAGTGCGCGGCAGCGGATCACGCAGCCCGGGAAGGTTGGTTCTTCAAGCAGAACCAGTGCATCCAAGGGGTCGCCGTCTTCACCCAAGGTATCGTCGATGAAGCCGTAGTCATCGGGATAGCGAGTCGAGGTGAAGAGCATACGATCCAAACGGATGCGTCCCGTTTCGTGGTCGATCTCGTACTTGTTTCGGTTTCCCTTAGGAATCTCGATGGTCACGTCGAATTCCATTAGAGCCTCTCCTGACTGGTTGAGTCGTTGATCCACCACGTGGATGTCGATTACGTATTACTACCCCTCGAAGCATTAGGGTTGTTCCTAGACCATTGATGGAAGGACAATCCCCACATGCGACGCGGGACTACTGCTGCGATTGTAGGCGCTACTAGCGCCGCGGTGCTGATCGCAGCCTATTTTGTGGCAGATGTGCATGATATCGCACCTGGCATCTTCACACTTTCTCAAGCATCTGCGCCATCTGCAGCCCCCACAGCCTCTGCTGTGCCCGCTCCTACATTGAATGTTTCACAGTCGCAGAGGGATAGTCAAGCTCCCAGCGCCCAACAACTCCAAGAGGCCTGGGCTCCCGCGGCCTCGGCAGCCGAAGAAGGCGGTTGGAACGCGTGGGCGCTCGTCGTTGATGCGAACAATGGTCAGACGCTCTTCCAAAGTAATGCGGAAAGTGCCCACACCCCGGCTTCGATCACCAAGATCCTCACGGCATATACCGCTCTCAGTCACCTGGACCCCAATGCGCACCTGACGACCTCGGTTGCGCAAAGTGGCGACGACATCTACCTCGAAGGAGAAGGTGACCTTCTCCTGGGTGAGGGCACAAACTCCCTTGATGTCAGTGGGCGTGCAGGACTTGAAACCCTTGCGAAAGACACGGCAAATGCCTTGACTTCTAAGGGAATTTCTCACGTCGAACTTCACGCGGCTCCCGCGCTTTTTGCCGACACCAAGCGCCCCGCCTCGTGGAGCGAGCAGCAGGTTGCCGGCTACGAAGGCCAGCTTGCTCCCTATGCGATCGATGCGGGTCGCACCTACCCGAAGTCCAATGAGTTCTACCCCGACTCAATCTCCAATGTCGCGGAGGTTTTCGCGCAAAAGCTCAGTGAACAGGGGATCTCCGTTGATTTTGGCGTCCGAGGCGCAGCCCCGCAGGGCGCGAACCGGATCGCATCCGTTCAGTCCGCAAGCCTTGATGAGCAGATTCGCTGGATGCTCTACCACTCAGATAACACGCTCGCAGACCAGTACTGTCACTTTGCAGCGCGCCAGGCTGGGGCTGAAGTGACATTCGACGGCGCGGTCAAGAATCTTGAAAAGACCTTGGCGGATCGCGGAATTCCCACGGATCAGCTCTCGCTGGAGGATTGCTCGGGCCTGTCCTCAAATGACCGGATTGCGCCAAAGACCTTGGCGGCAATTCTTTCTCAGGGTTTTGAGGCCTCGCAGCCCGTTGCGCCACGAGTGGTCCGAAACCTGCCCTGGGCGGGCGTGCAGGGAACCCTCGCACATCGCTTGAATGACGAGGTTGTGGCTGGCAATGCACAGGCAAAAACGGGGTCTTTGGCGGAAGTGTCCTCACTCGCCGGCGTGGTGTCGACCTCGAAGGGGCACCCGGTGATCTTCGTCATCGGTTTCGACAAGGTTCCCAATGATGGCGCCTATGCAACTCGCGGTTATCTGGACAATTTTGTCACTGCCATTGCGAAGATGTGAGTGCTGCCAAGCATTCGCTGAGCAGTGCCGGTTCAGCCGCGAGTTCAGTCCAAAAGGCTGCATACAAGCACAGAGCAATTCGATAGCATAGAGACATGCCGTTGTATCCCTCACTCACACAGATCGCGCGCCTGAGCGCGATGGGCATGTTTTCTGGACCGCAGGCTTCAGCCTCATCGGCGCAGGCGATTGTCTCGCGTCTTAGACGCGGGCAAGAATGGGCTTCTAGGCGTCTGCCTTCCCTGATCACTCGCTTCGCTGAGTTTTCCTCTTCTGATGTGCAGGATGGCGTGCACGTGGATCTGCCGATCATTGAGCGTCGCAGCGCAATGATTCAGTGGGCGGATTTCGCCGATGAATGGGGAGTGCGAGCACGCAGCCTTCCCAGCGCAGCCACCCTGTGCACGGCTTTAGGAGTGCTGGCCAAACATTCTCTGAGTGTGAGCGGACCGAGCGGTGCTGCTGCCTATCTTGTCGCCCCAAATGTTTTAGAAGCGGGTGTGCGCGCCAAGTTCGATCTGGGAGATTGGGCAAAATGGGTGTCTTTGCGCGCGGGGGTCGACACGTGGCTCTCCATCCGAACGCCTTTTTATCGGGAGTACTGCCGCGAACTTGTCACCGCCGCGCCGATTGATGCCATTGATGCTGAAGAGCTTGCGCGTCAGCTGCTTCTTCGTGAGTGTCTCATCGATGTTTTTATGGATTCGTTGACTCCGAAAGATCTGTCTTCGGTCAATTGGATTACTGCGCATCGGCCTGCAGATTTTATGGTCGATGGCGCCCTGATTAGCCTGCTCGGGGGAGTGGCTCCCGCAGGACTTACTCAGCTTCGCCGTGAGATGGCCAATGAAGTCCATCAGATCTTGACCGGCCCCGGTCTTGAATCAATTCTGAACAACCGGATGTGGCCGAGCTTCCAGTGATCACAATTCCCGCTAATCCCAAGGGAGATGTACGTACACTCTCGCTGGAAGTGCGTCCGCACGTTCAGTGGGCCATTCAGCACTGCGATGCCTTACTTATTGCCGTATCCGGGGGCGCAGACTCAACTGCGCTCGCGGCGGTGACCATTGATCACTGCCTGCGCGCGGGCTCTACTCCCCACACCTTGACTGTTGATCACGGGATCCGAGCTGGATCGGATATCGAGGCGCGTGAGGTGAGTGAACGCATGGCTTCGCTCGGTGCCCGCGCCGAATGGGTGAGCGTCACGCTTGCGGCAGAAGGGGGGCCCGAGGCCTCGGCTCGCGATGCGCGTCGGCGTGCTCTTGTGGACCATGCCAGATCTTTGGGAGGGCGCGTTGCGGTCTTCCTTGGGCACACGATGGATGATCAGGCCGAAACCGTGCTTTTGCGTTTGGCGCGTGGCTCGGGAGTCGGGTCATTGAAGGCGATGAGCTCATGTGATGACGCGGGAGAGATCGTCTGGATTCGACCAATTATAAAATGTCGACGCATTGAGACTATTGGTGTATGTCGCGAACTTGGGCTTCCCTGGGTTGATGATCCTTCGAACGCAATGGATGGTCCTTGGAGGGCCGCCGATGGAAGTGCGCTGCGTCGAAGCGCGATCCGAGAATGCGCACTTCCCAGTTTGCGCAGCAGCTTGGGGATCGACCCAGTTCCAGCCCTTGCACGCACCGCGGAGCTTTCCGCAGCCGATGACGAGGCCTTGGATCAGTGGGCGAACCAGGTGTGGACATGCGCGTGGGAAGCGATGCCGCCACAGGAGGATACGGCCTCGGGAATGGGAATCCTCAAAATCAAGCATCTGCAGCAGATTCCCCAGGCGGTGCAGATGCGCGTCCTTCACCGCTATCTGAGCGCACTTGGCGCACCGAGCTACGTGCATCTTCAAGAGGCGCGCGCACTAATCAACCACTGGACGGGACAAGGGCCCATCTCGGTTCCAGGGGGAACGCTCTTACGCAAGGGGAAAGGAAAGCAGGCGTATCTCATTGCCATGACACCTGCTGACTCTTCCTTGTTGCGCCAAGAGCGAGAAACTCTGCCATGCTGAGCGCCTCTTCGCGCACATGTGGCACTCTTATAAAGTCGGGACCCGCACAGGAAAGGACATGGGACTGTGGACGCACAGGACATGGGAAACGCACTCGAACGCATTCTGGTTACGGAAGACGAGCTAGCACGCCGAATGGCTGAGCTCGCCGCTGAAATTGATGCCGATTACCAGGGCAAAGAAATTCTTCTTGTGGGTGTCCTCAAGGGCGCGGTCATGGTCGTCGCCGACCTCTCACGCCACCTCCACACTCCTCTCTCGATGGACTGGATGGCCGTTTCCTCCTACGGTGCGGGCACTAAGTCGACTGGTGTTGTCCGTATCCTCAAAGACCTCGATACAGACGTCACCGGTCGTGATGTTCTGATTGTCGAAGACATCATTGACTCTGGACTGACTCTGTCGTGGCTTCGCGAAAACCTTCTGGCTCGAGGCGCAGCCTCTGTGGAAATTGCTGCTGCCCTGCGCAAGCCCGAAGCCCTCAAGGTCCCGGTCGAGGTCAAGTACGTCGGTTTCGATATCCCGAATGAATTCGTTGTGGGCTACGGACTGGACTACGCAGAGCACTACCGTCAACTTCCCTTCGTTGGGACCCTGGCACCGCACGTATACGGCGGCTGAAAGGTAAATCCATGGCAGATAACACTCAGAACAAGAAGAAGAGGAATACCTGGGGGCTTGTCGCAATCCCATTGCTTCCCCTGGTGATCTCCCTGTTCTTCCTGTGGACGTGGTTCCAGCCGCAATCGGTGGATACTTCCGAAGGTCTTCAGATCCTGAAGGAAGCTCAGATTGAACGCGTCGTCGTTAACGATGGAACTCAGCAGGTCAACTTGGTGTTGAAGGACCCGTGGACCCACAAGTCCACCGGTGTTAACGACCGCGAACGTAGCTTGGGGCGAAATATCAGCTTCACCTATGCGCGCACGCAATCGCAGTCAATTGTTGAGTCGGTTGAGAAGGCCAATCCCGGTAAAGGTTGGGATGCGTACTACCCGCAGTCCTCGTTCCTGAGTTCAACTCTTGCCGCAATCTTTCCCTTGGCGCTGGTCATGGGGCTCTTCTGGTTCTTTATGAGCCGCATGGGTGGATCCCAGATGATGGGTCCCTTTGGCCAGAGCCGCACCAAGGACTTTAACCAGGAACGCCCGAACGTCACCTTCGCTGACGTGGCCGGTGAAGACGAGGCCGTTGAGGAACTTGAAGAAGTTCGCGAGTTCCTGATTGCCCCCGAGAAGTTCCGCAAGGTCGGTGCACGCATTCCTCGAGGTGTGCTCCTCTACGGTCCTCCTGGAACAGGTAAGACCCTGCTGGCAAAGGCTGTCGCGGGTGAAGCCGAGGCCCCCTTCTTCTCCATCGCAGGTTCGGAATTCCTTGAGATGTATGTCGGTGTCGGCGCTTCGCGTGTGCGTGATCTTGTATCCCGCGCCAAGAAGGTTGCTCCCGCGATTATCTTCGTCGATGAAATCGATTCGATCGGTCGTCACCGCGGTTCTGGTTATGGTGGCGGTTCTGATGAACGCGACCAGACCCTCAACCAGCTGCTGGTTGAGATGGACGGCTTTGACGACTCCTCGAACCTGATCTTCATCGCGGCGACAAACCGTCCCGATATTCTTGATCCCGCCCTGCTGCGTCCGGGCCGTTTTGACCGACAGATTGCGGTTGAAGCCCCCGATCTGAAGGGACGCGAGGCAATCCTGCGCGTGCACTCTGCGGGCAAGCCCCTGACCGATGATGTCGATCTGCATATGATCGCTAAACGCACCCCGGGCTTCACCGGTGCGGATCTGGCAAATGTCTTGAACGAGGCCGCTTTGCTGACGGCTCGTTCAAACGCTGACTTGATCGATAACCGTGCGATTGACGAGGCCATTGACCGTGTGATCGCCGGCCCGCAGAAGCGCACTCGTGTCATGAATGACCACGACAAGCTGGTGACTGCTTATCACGAAGGCGGCCATGCCCTGTGTGCAGCGGCATTGCGCTACACGGATCCGGTCACGAAGGTCACCATTCTTCCGCGTGGACGCGCGCTGGGTTACACCATGGTGCTGCCCACCGAAGACCGCTACTCCAAGACCAGGAATCAGATTCTTGACGATCTGGTCTATGCCATGGGTGGCCGCGTTGCCGAAGAAATTGTCTTCCGTGATCCTTCAACCGGTGCGTCGAATGACATCCAGAAGGCCAGCTCTCAAGCTCGCGCGCTCGTTACTGAATACGGCATGTCCGATCGCGTAGGTAACGTCCGTTTGACTGCGGATGATTCGGACCCAATGACCGGTTACGGTACCGGTCGAGGCGCTGAGCGTGCCTATTCTGATGAGCTTGCTTCTGTCGTTGACCAGGAAGTGCGTGCGCTCTTGGATAACGCGACCCGTGAGGCTTGGGAGATTTTGACTAAGAACCGTGCAGTTCTGGACCGCTTGGCTCAGCGTCTTTTGGAAGAGGAAACTCTGGACGAAGCGCAGCTTGCCGAGATCTTCAAGGACGTCATCAAACAAGATGAGCGTCCGGTGTGGAATTACGGTGCGGAAGGCGCGGTTCAGGGCGCGGTTATGGGAAATCCCATTGCCATGCCCCTGAGTGATCGTGCGCAGTCCGATTCTGTTGATGATCCATCGGCTGATCCGACTGCTCCCGCAGAGGTTCTGGATGACCCCGATGGTGGTATCGCGCCCGAGGAGAATGCCCAGTGAGCTACGATCAACAAGGCGTTGAAGACGCCTCGCGCGCGCTTCTTGAAGCCGTCGGCGAAGACATTAACCGCGAGGGACTTCGCAATACCCCCGCGCGGATGGGTCGTGCGTGGCGCGAACTTCTCAGCGGCCTCGAAGAAGATCCTCGTGAACACCTCAAGACCACCTTCGAAGTGGGCACTGATGAGATCGTCATGGTCCGCGATATTCCCTTCTACTCCGTGTGCGAGCATCACCTGCTGCCTTTCTATGGGCATGCGCATGTTGGTTACATCCCCAGGGGGGGCCGTGTCACGGGGCTGTCAAAGCTCGCGCGCGTCGTCGAAGGCTATGCGCGTCGCCCGCAGGTTCAGGAACGTCTGACAGCTCAGATCGCGGATGCGATCGATGAGGTTCTTGCACCGCAGGGTGTCATTGTCGTTGTCGAGGCCGAGCACATGTGCATGACGATGCGAGGAATCTCCAAGCCGGGGTCCTCGACAGTGACCTCCGCACTTCGTGGAATCGTCAAGCGCGACGCCACTCGCGCGGAAATGATGTCTTTGGCATTGGGTGGGGTCCGCCGATGACTTCTGCCGAGGCCTCTTCCTCCTGGGCGCTCGCGGGAGGTGCACAACCGCCTCGTCTTCCCGAAGGGATTGATCTGCCACGGGATCGAATGCTTGTCATGGGCATTTTGAATGTCACCCCAGATTCCTTCTCGGATGGGGGACGTTTTCTGGATCCGGGAGCGGCGCTCGACCACGCTCAGGAAATGATCGACGAAGGTGCGGACCTGGTCGACTTGGGCGGTGAATCAACACGTCCGAACTCCACGCGAATCAGCGAGGACGAAGAATGGGAGCGAATTGGCTCGATCATTCAACGTCTTGCCGCATCGGGGGTTGTTGTTTCTGTCGATACCCTGCACGCGCTGACAGCACGTCGTGCGGCAGACGCAGGTGCTGCGATCATCAATGATGTCAGTGGAGGACGCTGGGATCCGCAGATGAATGCGGCCGTTGCATCGACCTCCTGCGCCTATGTTATTCAGCACTATCGCGCGCTTCCGGGGATGCCTGAAGAGTCTTTCGACTACGGTGATCAGCCCATCGCAGTTGCCTTGAGAGAGCGGGTTTCCCAACAGGTTCGTGATGCTCTCGAGGCCGGGGTTGAGCCTGAGCGCATCATTGTTGACCCGGGACTGGGTTTTTCACTGAATAACGAACAATGCTGGTCTCTCGTCGCGTCGCTGCCGATTTTTGCTGAGCTTGGGTACCCTGTTCTTATAGGTGCGTCCCGGAAACGCTTCCTCGGCCAGTCCCCCCTTTCGGACCGAGATGAAGCAACTCTCGATATATCTCGGCGCGCGCTTTCAGACGGAATATGGGCCGTCAGGGTCCATGCCATAAGCCAACAAGCAAAGCTTGTTCGTGCAGGGAGGTGAGGGCACGGTGGGACAACTCGATGTGATCGCGTTACGCGGTATTACAGCTGAGGCTGTCCACGGAGTTCTCGAAAAGGAGTGGAACGCTCCTCAAACCTTCACTGTTGACCTGATTCTGTGGGTTGATACCGATCGCGCTGCACTCAGTGATGACATTGCCGATACGGTTTCTTACGCCGAAATTGCAGAGAAAGCTCACGCGATCCTTGCGGGCCCCTCGGTTCGTCTGATTGAAACACTTGGCCACAAGATCGCTGATGCGGCTCTTGAAGATTCGCGTGTTCGTGGCGTTGAGGTTATTGTCCATAAGCCTGAAGCGCCCATCGACGTTTCCTTTACCGATGTTTCGGTCACCATTCGCAAGGGCGATATCCCGCTTCCTTTCGTCGCGGCATCGAATGTTGTTCCCCCCAGTGCTCCCGATGCTGATGAGGATGTACCCGCTGCTCCCTCTGCGCCCAGCGCACCATCAGATGCCTTAGCTTCCCAGGAAGAAGAATCCCCGGCCTCTGATTCAGATAAGCCCGTTCAGCTGCACTCTCCCGCGGCACCGCAGCAGCCCGCGACGGCCTCGGAGCTTGTGATGGACGCGGCTGAGGAAAGCGAAGCAGCACAGGTCGATGAGCCTGCCCAGGACGAACTTGACGCACCTTTGGCTCCGCGCGCAGTAGTGCTCGCACTTGGTGGAAATCTAGGCAATGTTCCCGTTACTCTCAAGCGAGCAATTGACGAAATGTCCAGCTGGGAAGGCCTGGAAATTACACAAGTTTCTCCTCTGGTTCGTACGCGCGCTGTATTGCGTCCCGGTCAAAAGCCTCAGCCCGATTATTGGAATGCCATCGCTTTGGGAGCGCTGTCCATGGCCCCCCTCGACCTCTTGGATCGGATCCATGAGCTTGAAGCGCATCTGGGGCGCGTACGTCATGAAGTCTGGGGCTCGCGCACCATCGATATCGACATCATTCAAATTGACGGCGTGAGCTCGGATGACCCGCGTCTGACACTGCCGCATCCGCGTGCACACCAGCGTGCTTTTGTGCTCTCTCCGTGGGTGATGGCCCAGCCCAAGGCTGAGCTTTCTGGCTTCGGCGCGGCAGCGGAGCTTATCGCACAGGCTCCGGATCGCGGTGGAATTCTTGACGCAGTGGGCGACTGGCTTGAAGATCCCGAAACGGTGATCGCTGATTCGGACGAACTTCTTCACCGGATGCGTCTTCCGCGCATCGATCATGCTCAGCAGCTGCGTCCTTTGAAGCTTGAGACGAATTCCCAGTCCTCGCGTCCGAGTCGCCTGGACATGCTTCCCGAAGCATCGCGTTCTGGCCTTGCTCCCACTGATGAAGGTACCGATGTGACCTGGCATCGCTTGTGGGATCGCTGGGGTGCCCCGGTTGAATCCGTTGAATCGCGCCATGTCGAGCTTTCGAAGCCTTCTGCCTCAGCAGTTTCCGCAGCTCAGCCCACGCCTGCGCCCAAAGAAACGTCCGTCTCCTCTTCGGTGGATACTTCCGGTGAGGTACCCGCCCAGCTCGCGAGCCGCCAGGTTCCCGCACCTTCTCCCGTGAGTGCACCGCCGCTTCGTCGACTGCACCTGTCGGCTACCCCGTCTCCGGCAGATACGACTGCGGCTTCCGCCAACCTTGCTTCGGGCATGGTCTCTTTGGAGCCTCGTCGTCCTGTCCCTTCTGCTGAGCCCGTTCCCCCCGTCGTCGAGCGCCATTCGCTCCTCGAACGTCTGCAGGGCAGCACGCTTCCTCACCCCATTCCCGAGGCCGCACCGCAGTCTTCCGATACCCAGAGCACACAAGAGCCGACGCAGAATTCTCCCTCGACTTCGCCGATCACCGCCGAGGTCCCCGTTGGACGTCGGACTCGTCGCCCGCGTTGGCGTCCCGTGACCGAAGAAGGAACGGGTATCTCGACGGCTAATTCACCGCGTCCATTCCGTGCACGTACTGATCGTCTTGCTGCGCAATCTCACCGTGCAAAGCTTTCGCACCGTGTACCTGATCCTCAAGAGCAGCAGAAGTCCGAAACGGAAGCTACCCAGCCAAGGCGTAGTTCGCTCTTTGCTCGCCGCCCCGAGCCGGCCTCGTCAGCGGGAAGTCAGGCCTCGGCTCCCACGCAGGCAGATGCACGTACACAGAACGGCGCACCTACGCAAAATGCTTCGGGGGCAAAGCCTTCGGCGCCCTCTGCCCAGCGGAAGTCCGCCTCGCAAGCTCGCACCTCGCGCGCTCTACCGGGCTGGAACTTCTCTGAGGACGTCCGTGTTGTGGATGATTCCAGTGCACTGAGTCCGCGTGAGGACGTGGGTCGTCCTTCGCCAAGCTTGCCGCCCCGCTACAGTCATGTTCTTGATCCCAAGCTCGATGACTCCATTGATCAGGGACCAATGACTCCCGGCTCGCGGACCCCTTCCTCTGTCAACCGCGACGTGACAATCCGTCCAAGCATTACCGGTCAGATTCCAGTCTTCCGTCGTCGTCCTGAGGATTCATGAAGCCGCTGAGTATTGTGCTGTTGATCGCCGAGGCAGCCGCTGCTTCGGCGCTTGCCGCAGCCGTGACCGCCTTTGCGATTCGTCAGGGTGCGGGGCCGTGGATTATTCATCCCGCCCTGGCTCTGGTTTTTGTTGTTGTTGCTGGCGTACTTCTCTGGATGGGAATCCAGGTTCGGCGCTT
The DNA here is from genome assembly GCA_938028585.1 of uncultured Actinomyces sp. Taxonomy (GTDB): domain Bacteria; phylum Actinomycetota; class Actinomycetes; order Actinomycetales; family Actinomycetaceae; genus Pauljensenia. The sequence continues at coordinate 13,783 of CALIZH010000159.1, forward strand.
TCGAGCACATAAGGCTACCTGGGTTGACGCCGTATCAGCCTTCCGAATTGCAATGTTCGCCCGTGCCAGCGCGCTTGGTGGTGTGATCAGCGCTGGACTTTTAGCAGGTATGTCATTGGCCTTCCTCGCTCGCTGGGAAGCACAGACCAGTGTTTACGCTGGAATTTGCGGACTGATGTGTGCGCTCGGTGCTGGTTTGTGGGGTATTGCCGGAGTGATCGTTGAACGCTGGTGCGTCATTGACCCAAAGGATGATGACACTGAGGCGATGAAGTCACGCGCTCGGCGTGACAAGGGCACTCTTGGGGCGCAACGGAATGCTCGTAAGAGCGATGTATCTGAGGGGAGAA
>CALIZH010000160.1 GCA_938028585.1 uncultured Actinomyces sp.
ACGACGAGCGCCTGGACGCGGCGATCAACTCGATGGAGCTCAACGGCCAGGGCCCCGAGAACATCATCGTCGAGCAGGTTTCCCTTGAGAAGGCGAAGAGGCAGGACGATCCGCTGTCGGGTTTGGCGTCTGATGGGGACAAGGCCGGGACCGGTTCTTCAGAGTCCGGCACAGATGGGCTCACCCAAGGAATCCAAGGACAGCTGACACTGCTCCCCTCGGATTGGAAGGAGAGCATCTTTGGCCGGATCGTGAAGAAGGTGGGCTCGTCCCTGTATTGGGATGACTGGTCCAAGGACATCGCAACGATCGCTGGACGTTACATCCGCTTAATTGAACAGTTGCTGGAAGACCCCGAACGGCAAGATGCGTTCCAGGAGTTCGTGAACGCGCTGCGCCAGACCTTGAATCCATCGGTGGATAATGCCTCTGCGGTGGAGATGCTGGCCCAGCACATTCTCACTGCGCCTCTGTTCGATGCAATGTTCCCTGATCATTCGTTCTCGAAGCAGAACCCGGTGAGCCGTGCGATGAACACGATCGTGGAGATGCTGGCGTCGCACTCGATGTTCGAGAACGAGCGCCGCGAGCTGGACTCCTTCTACCGGGCGATGGTCGAGCGCATCGAGGCCGTGCACACCCTGACGGGCAAGCAGGAGATCATGCGCACGCTCTATGATCACTTCTTCTCGCAGGCCCTCCCGCGGATGAGCGAGCGCCTAGGGATCGTCTTCACGCCCATCGAGGTAGTGAACTTCATCATCCGCAGCGCGGACAACACGATGCGCACGGCCTTTGGGTAGAGCCTCGGGGAACCCGGGGTCTCGATCATCGAGACTTCTCTGCCAGAATGGATACAATCTGGCGGGTTATATGAGCTGGCGGCGTGAGTGGTTCATGCCTGTTGGCCATAGTTCAAATGATGGACTCGCGACCTATTCTCATCCATACTATCCAAATCCTTGATATGAGGTGCCAAAGTGGACTGGAGTTCTTGGATTTCAGCTGGCGCAGCGGTCTTGTCCGCGTTAGGTGGAGGCTTTGCCTACTATCAAGCCCAGTTTTCAAAGAAAGCTAAGACTGATGCTGCTCAAGAACGGGAGATGGCTGAACGAGCAGAACAACGTGCTATCGAAGTCGCGGAGGCCGCAAAACTTCACTTGGAAGCTATCGATAAGCAAACAGCGATTTTCCGAGAGCAAGCTTCTCAGCTGGAGGCTATTGCTGAGGCACTGGGAGCTGGCACGCTTGTGGCAGATATCGGATTTACCATATCTCAGCACCCCAGTCTCGAAAAGCGTAGTCGGTCTACGTTTGCGCTCGTGAACAATCGAGACGTGCCATTATCGATTGAACGCGTGAGGAATCGTGATCAGTTTGTACGAATCGATCTCGATGATCGATTCGATATCGAACCTCACGCACAGAAAACTTTCATTGCCGTGGGAGCATTGGGGCACCCGCTTCCTGACAATCTCTCGTTAGACGAGGTAGGGGAAGATCAGCCCCTTAACATCCCGATTCCCATTGATTAGCCATGTTAAGAATGCAACAGCATTGTCTTTGAACTTCCGTCCCTGAATGGGCAGCAGTGGGGGTGCTGTCATACTCTAGGTGGCGGCAGGCTGGTGGTGATAACCCACGGATATGGCAAAGCGCCCCAACCCACCAAGGGCTGGTGGATGAGGGCGCAATGCCAAACAGGGCCAGAGGTCAGGAGAGCTTGCGATTGACGATCGCCCGCACACTCTCGTAAAGGTGGCCAAGCCGTATCCTGTGCTACCTCGCCAGCATGTCCAAGCAGTCGTTCTTCGCACTCGATGCCACCGGTGCCCTGAGGTCGGAAGCGCAAGAGGCCATCGCCACACACACGGTCATCTCGCTCGACGCCGACGAAGAGTCCTTCTTCGGCTACATCACGGGCTTGTCCACTGACAAACGCCCCACATTCGG
>CALIZH010000161.1 GCA_938028585.1 uncultured Actinomyces sp.
ACCTCAGACCTCCTGGAAGCCATCAATGCCTGCGTGAATGGTAAGTGGCATCCGACCCGCCTTCCCGAATTCCCCTATTACCTGGACTGCCTTCTGGCAAAAGACTGCCTGAACGGCAAAAGGTTAGGTTACAACAATGAGTACGTGCAGTGCATATCACTAACCAACTATCCCGCCGGAACGTTCCCTTCCGTCTTGGCGGACCTCCAGTCTCTGCCTGTCTCTTTTCGCTGGTCAAACCGCTTCATCTTAACAGACATGCGAGAGGCTCTTGGGCAAATCGAAACCAAACGCCGACAGTGGGCACAGAAGATTCGAAGCCTCGTTGCGCAAATCACAGGTGTAGAGAATGGACGCGTGAATCAGGATGCCGTGGCGATGGTGGAGGACCTGGACAATGCCCTTCAGGACGCACATTCGGGTGAGGTGGCTTTCGGAAACCACACCTCAACCGTCATCTTGCGCAGCGCAAATCCTGATGCACTTGAGGAGGCCTCTCGAGAAGTCATCAAGGTCTTTGAGCGTGCCGGGTGTAATGCACGCATTGAGAAGCTCAATAACCTTGAGGCGTTTCTGGGGTCCCTTCCAGGGCATGGGCACGAGAACGTCCGAAAGCCACTCATTACGAGCTTGAACTTTGCGGACCTTGTGCCGCTGTCAAACGACTGGATAGGAGACAAAACCTGTCCCTGTCCGTTTTATCCGACAAATTCCCCTGCCTTGTTGCAGGCTGCCACGGCAGGAAGTACACCTTTCTCCCTGAATCTCCATGCCGGGGATGTCGGACACACGCTCATTCTGGGGCCTACCGGTTCCGGTAAGTCCACGTTGCTGGCCACCATCGCGGCGCAGTTCCAACGCTACGATGGACAAATATTCTTCTTTGACAACGGGCGCTCTATCTTCCCGCTTTGCCAGGCCCTCGACGATGCCGTTTTCTACGACTTGGGGCAAGCGGCAAGTAGCATCAACTTGTGTCCTCTGGCGCAGATCGACGATCTGGAAGTCCAGAGTTGGGCGGCGGAATGGTTGGAGATGCTCATCGAGATGGTGTCGCCAGGGCTTGTAACGCCAGCGCGGCGGATTCTGCTCAACGAGGCTCTGAAGAACCTTGCGGCAAGCACGACGTGTGCAGAAGAGCGAACGTTGACGGAGTACATCACGTCCGTACAGGATGAGGAAATGAAGGCAGCTCTGGGTTTTTACAGCCTGAATCAGAGTGGTGGCTACCTGTTGGACGGCGACCACGATGACATCAACTATGCGGCCTTCAACGTGTTCGAGATATCCGCTCTGCTGGAGCGGGAAAAGATCGCTCCAGCAGTACTCACCTACCTCTTCTTTCAGATTCAGCGAAGACTGAAGGGAGCTCCATCGCTTCTTGTGGTGGACGAGGCTTGGACGGCGATGCGGGACAAGTTGTTTTCCGAGAAGATTCGTGCCTGGCTCAAGACCTTCCGGAAGCTCAACTGTGCCGTGGTTCTAGCCACCCAGTCCATTGCTGACGTAGTGAACAGCACGATACGTGATGCCGTGTTTGAAAGCTGTCCGACAAAGATCCTTCTTGCCAACCCCGACGCCAAGGGGAGCAAGATAGGGGAATTTTATCGCGATTTTCTCCAGCTTAACGAGCGCCAGGTCAACATCATTTCGCGTATGGTTCGCAAGCGGGAGTACTACATTATTTCGCCGAAGGG
>CALIZH010000162.1 GCA_938028585.1 uncultured Actinomyces sp.
TACAACCTGGCTGGTTCTCAGTACTCGGTTGCTGGGACAGTCGCCGGCCTGAAGGCCTTGGAAGAGGACACCGCACAGCGTGCCCGCGAACACGGTGGTCGCCGAGCGCTCATCATGATCCCCGGAATCGATGTTCCTTTCCACTCCTCACGCCTGCGCGCTGGTGTCCCAGCCTTCCGCGACAAGCTCGATTCGCTGCTTCCTCAGGACATTAACCTTGAGGTTCTCGAAGGACGCTACATCCCGAACTTGGTTGCTCGCCCCTTCGAACTCACCCAAGATTTTGCCCAGTCGATCCTTGACGTTGTTCCCTCTGAGGCAACTCAAAAGATCGTCGACAATTGGGAAGAATCGATCGCTCATCCACAGGCCACCGCACGTACCCTGCTCATCGAGCTCCTCTCGTGGCAGTTTGCTTCGCCGGTTCGCTGGATTGAGACTCAGGATCTGCTCTTCAGCGCTCCCCCGCAGGGCTTGGGCGTTGAGCGCGTGATTGAGATCGGCTTGGCATCCTCACCGACCTTGGCAAACATGGCTTCGCGGACGCTTTCACAGCCTAAGTTCGCGCAGATAAATATCGATGTGCTGAACGTCGAGCGCGACGCCGCACGCGCCCGCAACGAGGACGCGGTCGCTCAGCCCGAGCGTGCACAATCCGACGCGTCGGCGCCCAGCGACGAGGCCACTCCCGCTGCACCCGAAAGCAACGCCTCGGCAGTGGAAGCCCCCGCGGCAAGCGCTCCTGCGGCCGAAGCACCTTCCGTCGCCCCGGCGCCAGCCCCCGCGGCTGCGGCAAGTGGAACCATGCCGGAACTCCCGCTCTCGGCCTCGGATGCTATCCGCGTTCTTCTGGCCTTCTCGAACAAGCTCCTCCCCGAGCAGATCGATGCCTCTGACACGGTCGAAACCCTGACAAATGGCGTGTCATCAAAGCGCAACCAGCTGCTCATGGACATGGCCGCTGAGCTCTCGCTCTCGACCATTGAAGGCGCGGCCGAAGCATCGATGGGCGATCTCTTCGCGACCATCGACACTCTGGTTCCCAGCTACACGCCTTTTGGTCCGGTCCTCAGCGACGCAATCAACTCCAAGCTGCGCAAGATCTTCGGTTCTGCCGGCCTTCCCGCAAGCTTCACGACCGGTTACGTCAAGGACAATTGGGGACTGAGCGAGCAGTGGGCCGCACGCGTGAACGCAGAAATCCTGCTGGGCACCCGTGAAGGTGACTCGATTCGCGGTGGTAGCCTCTCGACTCTGCCCGGCTCAGTTTCCTCTGCAAAGGACGCTTCGGCTCTCATCGATCAGGCTTTGGCTTTGATCGCAGCGCGTGAGGGCTTGACGCTCTCGCGTCCAAGCTCCGGTGGAGGCGCCGGCGGCGAGGTCGTTGATTCTGCGGCTTTGCGCGACCTGGAAGATCGCATTCTGGGTGAGCGCGGCATCTTGGCCAACCAAGCACGCGACATTCTCAAGGTTTTGGGTATCTCCACTGCCCCCACAGCAGTGGAAAGCGAAGATTCCTCCGCTCTGATCGCGGCTGTCGAGGCCGAACTTGGAGCAAATTGGGAAGCCTCCGTGCGCCCCGCCTTTGATGAAGGCCGCGCGGTCCTCCTTGACGACCGCTGGGCAACTGCTCGTGAAGACCTCGCCCGCATCTTTGCCGGTGCTGCTTCCGCTGAAAGCCTTGCGCCTGAACGCCTACGCGGCGCAGGACAATCGCTGAGTGAACTGGCGAAGTGGTACAGCGCCAACACCTCGGATGCGGGTCTCAAGGACTACTTCGCCCGCGTCGCCCACGCTGCTCTTCAGACAGCTGAAGGCCGCTTCGCCGGAGACGTTGCACTTGTTACCGGCGCTGCTCCCCACTCGATCGCGGCCGCAGTCGTCGGTGAGCTTCTTGCCGGTGGCGCAACCGTCATCATGACCTCATCGCGAGTCAACGATGCACGACTGGCATTCGCCAAGGAGCTGTACCGCACGCACGCCGCAATCGGTGCAACCCTGTGGATCGTCCCCGCAAACATGGCGTCCTTCCGCGATGTTGACGCGCTGATCTCTTGGGTTGGTAGCGAACAGACCGAGACACACGGAGCAACGACCGAGGTCGTCAAGCCCGCGCTTCTTCCCGATCTTTTCGTTCCCTTCGCAGCGCCTCGCGTATCCGGGACCGTTGGTTCGGATCCTCAGGGTGCTCTTGCTCAAGAACGCCTGCTTCTGTGGAGCGTCGAACGCGCAATCCACCTGCTGTCCGGCTTGGCTGCAGACACGGCTCCCAACCACCGCACGCACATCTTGCTTCCCGGTTCGCCGAACCGCGGAATCTTCGGCGGTGACGGTGCATACGGCGAAGCAAAGGCAGCCTTCGACGCGATTGCGACCAAGTGGGAGCACGAGTCCGGTTGGCCGACGCGCACGAGCATTGCTCACCCGCTGATCGGTTGGGTTCAGGGCACCTCCCTCATGGGCGGAAACGACATCCTGGTTCCCGCTGCTGAAGCGGCAGGTGTACACGTCTACACGACCGAAGAAATCGCCGGCGAACTCGCCCAGCTCCTCACCCATGAGGTCCGCGAGCAGGCTGCTCAGGCTCCTGTTCACGCCGACCTGACCGGCGGCTTGGCCGAGGCGGGGCTTGACCTTCCCGCGTTGGCTCGCCAGGCACGCGAGCAGGCGATGGCCTCGGCACAGGAAGCTCAGGCGGAGAAGCAAGCAACCCTGCGGGCCCTGCCCAACCCGGTTGTTCCTTCACTGGCCGCACCGATCGAGTGGGCAACTCCTCGCGCGCAACTGCGCGATCAGATCGTCATTGTCGGCACCGGTGAAATTGGCACTTGGGGTTCGGGACGTACCCGCGAAGAGGCCGAATTCGGTCAGGACTTTGATCTGACCGCTGCCGGCGTCTTGGAGATGGCCTGGATGATGAAGCTCATCAACTGGTCTGATAGCCCGCAGCCCGGCTGGTACGACGCTTCCGGCGCACCGGTTGACGAGGCCGAGATCTACGATCGTTTCCGCGATGAGGTCGTGGCCCGATCGGGTATCCGTCGCTTCAACGACGATTCAACCCTGGTCGATTGCGGTTCGAATGACGTGAGGACGGTCTTCTTGACCTCCGAGCAGACCTTCACCGTGGACACGAAGGCTGAAGCCGAAAACTACGTCTTGGCAGATCCTTCACACACGACGATTTGGGAAGAAAACGGTACCTGGCATGTCACCAAGTCCGCTGGTTCCCCCGTCCAAGTTCCTGCGCGCGCAACTCTCACCCGTACGGTCGGTGGCCAGATCCCGCAAGACTTCGATCCGGCTCAGTGGGGTATTCCCGCTTCCATGGTTGAGGCTCTGGATCGCATCGCTGTGTGGAACTTGGTTACCGCAGTGGATGCCTTCATCTCTTCGGGCTTCACCCCCGCTGAGCTCCTACAGGCCGTCCATCCGGCAGATGTGTCCTCGACACAGGGCACGGGTATTGGTGGCATGGAGTCCCTGCGCCACGTCTTCCTCTCGCGCTTCCTGGGTGAAGATCGCCCGCAGGACATCCTTCAGGAGGCTCTGCCCAATGTTGTGGCCGCACACACCATGCAGTCCTTCATTGGCGGCTACGGCCAGATGATCCACTCGGTGGGTGCCTGCGCGACCGCAGCGGTTTCCATCGAGGAGGCCGTCGACAAGATCCGCCTGGGCAAGTCCGACTTCGTTGTCGCCGGCGGTATCGACGATATCTCGGTCGAATCGCTGACCGGCTTTGGCGACATGAACGCGACCGCTGAGTCGGCAGCGCTTGAAGCACGTGGAATCACTCCGCGTCACTTCTCCCGCGCAGGGGACCGCCGTCGTGCGGGCTTCCTCGAGGCCGCTGGCGGTGGCACTCTGCTGGTCACCCGCGGTGATATCGCCGCGGATCTGGGCCTGCCGGTCCAAGCGGTTGTCGCCTACGCGCGTTCCTTCGCAGACGGTGCGCACACCTCGATCCCCGCACCCGGCCTCGGCGCCTTGGCGGCAGCACGCGGTGGTCGCAATTCCGCACTGGCTCATGCCCTTGAAGATCTCGGTCTGAGCGCGGACGATATCGCGGTTGTTTCCAAGCACGACACCTCAACTCGTGCGAATGACCCGAACGAGGCCGAGCTTCACTCGCGTCTGTCGGCCGCGCTTGGGCGTTCAGCGGGCAACCCGCTGTATGTCGTGTCGCAGAAGACCCTGACCGGTCACGCAAAGGGTGGCGCTGCGCTCTTCCAGGCGGCAGGTTTGATCGATATCTTCCGTCGCCAGGAACTGCCCGCAAACCGCGCGCTGGATTGCTTGGATCCGGAAATGGCTCAGTGGATGCCGCTCCTGTGGCTGCGTCAGCCGCTGGACATGTCCGCCTCCCCCGTCCGCGCCGGTGTCCTGACCTCTCTGGGCTTTGGCCACATCGCCGCGATGGTCGTCCTTGTTCACCCCGCTGCCTTTGAGGCTGCGCTGCGTGCCGAACGTGGCGAGGCCGCTCTGGCTCAGTGGCGTGAACGCGCCCAGAAGCGCTTGGAAGAGGGACGTCGTCACCTGGAGCAGGGAATGATCGGGCACGCGGAGCTCTTCGTTCCCATTGAGGGGCGTCGCCTTCCGGCAACCGACACTCACGAGGCCGAGGTTGCCCTGCTTCTGGATCCTTCCGCTCGCTTGGGTGCAGATGGCACCTACGCATCGGCGGCTTCGGATTCACAGGAAGCTCAGAACTGAGAACCGGCATGAAACCGGCAGCTATCGGTGTCGACCTGGTCGATGTTGCTTCTTTCGGGGAGCAACTCGGCCAGGAAGGCTCGGTATTTCATCGAGTCTTCACTGCTCGGGAGTGGAATGCAGCAGCGCGTTTCACTCCCGAGCAGGGAGCATCCGCCTGCGAAGCTTCTGAGGCCCTTTCACGTTCTCACCTGCCTTCAGGTCTGTCGATGCGTTCGGTTCAATCCCTTGCGGCTCGTTGGGCAGCGAAAGAGGCCTTCATCAAGGCCTGGTCCTCGCTGTACTACGGTCGCGAAGATCCACTTGAGCGCGACCAGGTTGATTGGGCCGAAATCGAAGTGGTGAATGACCGCTGGGGGCGCCCTTCGCTGCGCTTCCACGGAGCAATTGCCACCGCGCTCAAGCAAACAGAACGCGAGATTTCAGCTTCACTCACATGGCTTGTTTCTTTATCCCACGACGGTAACTACGCGATCGCATGGATTCATGCGTACCCATCCGAATCACACTCTTCAAAGGATTTCTCATGACGACACCACTGGCTTCATCGACTTTCTCACCGGTATTAGCTGACCACTTCGGTAGCGCATCGCTGCGCCGAGACGCTCTTGCTGTTCTCGCAGGCGCGGGACTCGTCGGAGTTCTGGCACAGGTCGCCATTCCCATGTGGCCTGTTCCGATCACCGGCCAAACTCTTGGCGTTCTGCTGGTCGGCGCTGTTCTGGGAGCGCGTCGCGGAGCCCTCTCACTGCTTTCTTATCTGGTACTTGGCCTTGCTGGAGTGCCGTGGTTCTCGTCCGCAAGCGGCGGTCTTGCCGCACTTGCGAAGCCATCTTTTGGTTTCATCATTGGTTTTATTCCGGCTGCATGGTTGATCGGAAAGCTCTCTGAACGCGCATGGGATCGTCACCTCTGGCTGTCTCTTGCGGCATTCGGCGGAGCAACCCTGGTTCCCTTCTTGGTCGGCATCCCCTACATGTGGTTTGTTGTCCGCATGGGTGGTGTCAGCATGTCTTTCGCGCAGACCATGAATGCAGGATTCACGCCCTTTATCGTGGGTGGAATCATTAAGGCGATTGCCGGAGCCGCTGTGATTGGAAGCCTGTGGAAGGCGGTCGGCCACGTGGGACTTGATCGATAAAACCCACGTCGACTTTTTGATGGGTGTGGCCCGCACACAATGCGCGGGCCACACCCATATCGTTTGATGAGGAGCGCTCAGGACTTCCCTCAGAGCGGACTATTCCTGAGTGGCCCTTCCATGCTTTGACGCACGCGTACGAACAACAATCCCGGCCGTTCCGGGGACGAACTCGGCGGGCTTGAGTTGAGGAAGCACCAGAGGCTGCTTCGCTTGAGCAGTGGGCTGTGTAGCGCTTTGAGGAGCCTGCTGAGCCTGGGAGCTCGCCTGAGGGGCGTCGTTCGTCGCCGCGTAAGAGCGCACCCGACGAGGCGGCACCGAGCTGCGGCCATTGTGCGTAGCTGCCGAGGCCGCCACGGCTGCTCGCGGAGCCGCTGCGGGCGTTTCTATTGCTGCGGCTTGCTTTGCAGCTGCCGGCTCCACCTGAGCCGCCTGCGCGGGTTCCGTGGCCTCAGGATGGTTCATGCGTGCAAGGATCGAGGCGACGGCTGCAGCGGTTGGGTCGGCCTCTGGGGTTTCCTGCGCGACAGGGGCCTCGGGAATGGAAATTTCCGGCTGAGGATGAGAAGCGGCCCAGCCACTCAGGGCTTCAATTTCT